>NZ_FZMP01000068.1 GCF_900196725.1 Candidatus Methanoperedens nitratireducens
TGTGCGTTTCTTGCTATTATTCGATACTTACATAAATTTTTTGTTGTCATAGTTATATGACAACAACCATTAAAATTGATTTCTGGAGATTAAAACAAAAAACAGCCTATGCATCCATAAAAAACGCATTTTTGATTATTGTTGTCCTATAAGCAGGGGTAAAGTTGGGTAAATAGTATCTGTTTGATAAGAAAGATAATATTATTAGAGAACCTTACTGAAGGTCATGATAATCGTAGTATCTGTAGGCGGGTCGGTACTTGCGCGCGAATTGAACCCGGAAAAGTTCAGAGAGTACGCATCTGTATTAAAGGAGATATCCAAAAAGAACATCCTGTTTATCGTAACAGGAGGCGGCAAGGCTGCACGCGATTATATTGGCGTGGCCAGGGCACTTGGCGCGGATGAGGCGACATGCGATTTAACAGGCATAGAAGTTACGCGTCTCAATGCCAGGCTGCTTATCGCCGCTCTGGGGGATGACGCTTACTACGAGCCTCCCCTGGATTATAATGAGGCAAAAAAAGCGGGCATGTCCGGCAAAATAGTTGTCATGGGCGGGGTAGCGCCGGGCCAGACCACGGATGCCGTTTCTGCTGTTCTTGCGGAATATATCGGCGCCGACCTTCTTATTAATGCCACGTCCACTGATGGGGTTTATACAAGTGACCCGAAAAAAGATAAAAATGCAAGGAAATTTGAAACCATGACTCCAGAGAAGCTTATTGAAATTGTCATGAAGACCCAGATGGTTGCCGGGGCAAACTCGCCTGTGGACCTGCTTGCTGCCAAGATAATAGAGCGCAGCAATATAAAAACAATAGTCCTGAACGGGGAAAAGCCCCGGAATATCCTGGACGCTGTAAACGGGAAACATAACGGGACAGTGATTGAAAAAGAATAGGTTATTACAGTAAGCCCTTTAACATATTGAAACCCGTATCCAGTGCGGTTTTAAGTATCTCAAGCGGATTGGGGATGTTCAGGTAATCAACCATTATCGGTATCGCCACAAAAGTACCGACCATACTCCCGAGATTGGCAAGACCTGCTACAAGTATAAGTCGAAAGAGTTTGTTCTGCATTAATTCTTTCATTGTTTCGGCTTTCATTATCGTCTTGAGATCATTCGTGGTCGGAGGACGGAAATGAGCTTCCACTATTCCTGCCAGCCATCCTACAGCCAGAAAAGGATGCAGGAACCCGAACCATGCAAGGCTGAAAGCGGTAAGGGCTGACAGGGGGTGCCCCCTGGCAATAAGAACGCCGGCGGCTGAAAGTATGCCCTGGACAATAAACAGGTACATCAGCGCGGTCAGAAGGACTGTTGAAGAAATTTTATCCTGGAACAGGAGAAGAGCTATTAATCCCACAACCATCGCTATGATCGCAACAGTCGCAACCTTGAACCAGCTGAACCGCTTTTTGGGGACTGTATCCAGTCCTTCGACCGCAGGTATGGTTTCCGGGGCGTTAAGATACCTCTGTATGCCTTCCCTGTGACCTGCACCCACAACTGCTACGACCTTACCTTCCCTGGACAGGTCAACCAGGTTTTTCGCCATGAAAATATCCCTTTCATCAAGCAGGACGGAAGCTGCGCTTGGGGCTACCTTCCGTAATTCCGAAACGAGCTGGGTAACAACATCTTCCTGTGTCACCGTGTCCATATCTATGTCTTTTGTGCCAAAACCAAGTGTTGCAGCAACAAGAGAACCGAACAGCCTGAGCTTCTCCAGAATGGACATCTTATTCCAGAAACGTCCGAGCGTGACCTGGATATCCCGGTCGATGAGCGCAACGCAAGCCCCGCTTTTTTCAGCCTTATCGATGGCTGACAGCATCTCTGCGCCGGGTTTGACTCCAGTATCCGAGCCTATTTTTTTCTGGACATAAGCCAGAAGCCAGTGTAACAGGAAGTAGTAGAACTTCCCGCCGCTTAGCATCTCCTTTATATTTATTTCTTTGACCTCGTCTTCCCCTTTCAGGGCTTTGTACCTTCCTTTGCACAGCTCGACCGCCACGATATCCGGCTTTTCCCTGTCGATGACATCATTGACCTCTGCCACGCTTTTCTCAGAGACATGAGCAGTTCCGATAAGGATGACCCTGGAGCCTGAAGATAAGCCCGGGTTCCTGTAATTGAAATTGCAACTTGCAGCGTAACTCCCTTTATTCATGTTTATTCCAGTAATTGGACAGCCCTCAAAATGTCTGTTCGGGATACTATGCCCGTAATTTTTTTATCATCTTTAACTATTACTCGCCCTATGTTGTTCGTTGCCATAAGTTTTAATGCATTTACAGCATCATCATCTTCTTTGCTGGTTATAAGCTCTTTTGTCATTATCTGTGAAACTTTAACGTTTTTCCTCTCCTCTTTAGGGACTTTTAATACATCAGTAAAAGTCACTATGCCGTTCAGTTCTCCATTATCAACAACAGGATACCCCATATGCTTCAGCCTGAACATGATCTCTACGAGTTCTTCTACTGACATTCCGGAGTTCACTGTTTTGACATCTCCTGACATGATATCTTTTATTTTCACGCCTTCAAGTATAACATTGACGGCTGTGGATTTCTCTTCTTCTGAAGCGCCTATGTATATAAAGAATGCGATGAGAATGAACCAGAATCCTCCAATCGCGGCTGTTAAGAACCCGAAAATACCCATCAGTATGGCGAACATCTTGCCTATGCCTGCCGCAGCCTGTGTGGCTTTGATATACGGCATCCTGCCTGCCAGCCATGACCTGAGCAACCTGCCGCCGTCCATCGGGAATGCCGGGATTATGTTGAAAACGAACAGGGTTATATTAATGTACCCTATAATCCAGATGAGGCGCAGATAAGGGTCGGAAGGCAGACTTGCGGGTCTAAAAAGCTCGTATATTATTAAAAGCACCGTACCGATCAGGAGACTGACAGCCGGTCCTGCAAATGCCATTTTGAACTCCACCTTTGGGTTCCTGGGTATTTCTTCCATCGACGAAACCCCGCCGAACAGGAAAAGAGTAATACTCTGGATCTTGGATCCGTGTTTCAGGGCTATATAAGAATGACCGAGCTCATGCAATAATACGCAGGTGAAAAGCAGGATGGCGGTAGATAAAGCTAATGCATACCTGAGCGAGACTGGCATCACATCTGCAAAGCCGAACATCGGCGTATTGCTTGCAAATATCCATGCAAAGACCGGTAGAATCAGAAGAAAGGTTATATGCAGTCTGATCGGAATCCCCATTAATCTCCCTATTTGTATTGATGTGCTCATGATGTACCTCTACAGCTACTATAACTATTTATGTTAATATTACGTATAGATTTTGTGTAATGTTGCGAAAAGGATATAAGACCCAATTTTTATTAAGGCATATTGCAGCTTTGAATTAGCGATAATGTTATGATGAATAACATATAATTCATTAATAATACTAGTTGATTGCAATGGAAAAAAATGAATTAAAGAACCAGGATCTTCTTGGGGGGTTGGACATAGCATCGACCAAGGATATCGAGGTTCCAAAACAGTTAATAGAACAGGTCATAGGGCAGGAACACGCAGTCGAGGTTGTCAAGAAAGCGGCTAACCAGCGAAGGCACGTGATGATGCTCGGTACTCCCGGTACCGGTAAATCAATGCTGGCAAAAGCTATGGCTGAACTGCTGCCCAAAGAGGAATTACAGGATGTGTTGATATACCACAATCCTGAGGACGCGAATAATCCCAAGATACGCATTGTTCCTGCCGGAAAAGGTAAAGAGATAAGCGACGCCCACAAGCTTGAGGCGCAAAAACGGACACAGGCGAGGAACATGTTCGTCATGCTTCTCGTTCTTGGCATCATAGCATACTCCTTCTATACGGGAGCGCTTCTCTGGGGCATCATAGCGGCAGTATTGATCGCTATAATGATGCGCCAGTTCATGCCGAAAGAGACGATATTCATTCCGAAGCTCCTTGTTTCAAACGCAGGCAAGGATATCGCGCCTTACATTGATGCCACGGGCTCCCACGCCGGTGCGCTGCTGGGCGATGTCCGCCACGACCCCTTCCAGTCTGGAGGACTTGAGACGCCGGCTCACGACAGGGTGGAAAGCGGAGCCATCCATAAGGCGCATAAGGGAGTCCTGTTCATCGATGAGATAAATACGCTGCGTATTGAATCCCAGCAGAACCTCCTCACAGCTCTGCAGGAGAAGGAGTTCGCAATAACTGGCCAGTCCGAGCGTTCAAGCGGCGCAATGGTCAAGACCGATGCCGTTCCGTGCGACTTCATTATGATAGCTGCAGGCAACCTTGATGCCCTCAAGGGCATGCATCCGGCATTGAGGTCGCGCATCAAAGGATACGGTTATGAAGTTTTCATGAGCGATACGATCGAAGATACCGCTGAGAACAGGCAGAAGCTTGTGCGGTTCGTCGCCCAGGAAGTCTTAAGGGACGGCAAAATACCGCATTTTGACCGGAGCGCTGTAGAAGAGATCCTTCGCGAAGCCAGGCGCAGGGCAGGAAGGAAAGGGCACCTTACCCTTAAACTCCGCGACCTTGGAGGGCTTGTACGGGTTGCCGGCGATATAGCGCACGGCGAGAAAGCGCTGCTGACAACGGCGAGCCATGTATTAAAGGCAAAGAGCATCGCCCGCTCGGTTGAGCAGCAGGTCGCGTACCAGAGCCTTGAGCGCAGGAAAGATTACAAGCTGTTCGTCAAGGAAGGCGCACAGGTAGGCAGGGTCAACGGTCTTGCTGTGATGGGAGAGGATTCAGGCATAGTTCTTCCTATAATAGCAGAGGTCACGCCCACCCAGTCAAGGTCTGAAGGTCACATCATAGCCACCGGTATGCTGAAAAGCATAGCAAGGGAAGCGGTACAGAATGTCTCCGCGCTAATAAAGAAGACCACTGGCAAGGATATATCGGCAATGGACGTCCATATCCAGTTCGTGGGCACTTATGAAGGCGTAGAAGGCGATTCTGCCAGCATATCCATAGCTACGGCGGTACTTTCGGCTATCCAGGGAATCCCCATAGACCAGAGCGTTGCGATGACTGGCTCGCTTTCCGTTCGCGGCGATGTGCTGCCGGTCGGCGGCGTCACTTACAAGATTGAAGCTGCGGCACGGGCAGGGATCAAGACCGTGATAATTCCCAAATCGAACCTCGGAGATGTGCTCATCGAGGATGAGTTCAAGGATATGATAAAGATCGTCCCTGTTACGGATATCGAAGAGGTGCTGGAATACAGCCTCGTGGGCGTAGATAAGGAAGGTCTTATAGCTACCCTGAAGAAACTTGCCTCAAGAACGAAATTAAATATAGCCATACCCGATAGCCGTCCGGTTGCAGCCCTGTGAGATAACATGGATTTTTACGATACCCGTGTTATAAAGAGCGTCAGCACAGCCATCATCCTTGATAATGGCGAGATCAGGGAAATCTCTAACAATTTCTCAAGCGGGGCTGCTGTGCGCGTCCTCAGCGGAGGGACATGGGGTTTTGTCTCTCAGGATAATCCCGAGAACCTTAACGAAGCGCTTGCCTCCGCCAGGAAACTTGCTGAGGCTGCAAGAGACAGGAGCCACCGGGCGCAGATAAAGCTTGCACCTGTAGAAAAGCCTACGCTGCGCAATCTTCCACAGGTCGTTGAAAATCCCAGGGACATTTCTATCCAAGACAAGGTAAAATTACTTGTGGAACTCGAAAAAGAAGCGCGCAGTGATGGGATTAAAAGTACGAGCATTATTTATTCGGAATCCCTTACTACGGTCAGTTACTCAAGCTCGGAAGGGCTGGATTGTGAATATACCCTGAACAGGATGGGTTTTGCGGTCAGTGCAGTTGCGATGTCCGAAGGCATGTACCAGATAGGCAGGGAGAGTCGCTTCGGGGTATCAGGATTTGAGATTTTTAAAAAACATGACGCTTTCGGGCTTGCGCGCAAAGCTGCCAGCACAGCAATCGAGTTGCTTTCTGCAAAAACGCCAAAAGGCGGCACTTACCCTGTGATACTTGACCAGGAGCTTGCAGGCGTGTTCATCCACGAAGCTGTCGGTCATGCAGTTGAAGCCGACCACGTGATGGAGGGCAATTCCATACTTGCAGGTAAAATAGGCGAGCAGATAGCATCGCCTCTTATTACGGCGTATGACGACCCGTCCCTTCATGAATTCGGCTATTACCCTTTTGATGATGAGGGGGCGGAATCGAAAAGGACGACGTTGATACGGGACGGCGTGCTGAAGTCGTATCTCCACTCACGCGAGACTGCAGGCATCTTCGGCGGCGAAAGCAGGAACAGCCGCGCCCAGGGATATACCCGTCCTGTTATCCGGATGAGCAATACGTTCATAGGCGACGGCGAAACTAAGTTCGATGAGATGCTTAGCGAATTGAAGGACGGGATATACCTGAAAGGCTCGCGCGGCGGTCAGGTCAATCCGGGCGAGGGTGTGTTCCAGTTCAATGCCGAGCGCGGGTACATGGTCAGGAATGGCGAACTCACCACACCGCTGCGGGATGTTTCCCTGTCAGGACATACGCTTGAGATATTGAATAATGTGGTCGCCGTCGGGAACGACCGCGAGATGAACTCAGGACGGTGCGGGAAGGCGGGACAGCTTGTGCCTGTGAGCGACGGGTCGCCGCATTTGCTGGTCAGGAGGGCAATGGTGGGAGGGGCGGGGTGATTAGACGATGTGTTTCTTATAAGCATCCCATACATCCTGGGCAATCCTGGCATATTTTGCCTTTGAGCCTGCGATATCTGCACCGAACCATCGGACAAATTCCTGGTGGATTATTTTCTGCAAGTCCTCTACCGAACGCGCTTCTATCAGTCGTGGAAGAATCGTGCTAACTTCTGGCTAGTTTAACTCTTTAAACCAAATAATTTATGTAACCTCTCAACCACTTCAGCCTTCATCCGGGGTGTTAACTCTCCCAATTCTCGCCTTATAAGTGCTGTCGTAACCGTCATAAGTCGATGCAATCGAAGTGTAGATGATACATGCAGACCAGTTACAATAAAATCCGCGTGGCTTGAGTCCAATACAACATCGGTTTCCAGTAGGTCATTGCCAGTTACTATTCTACTGGTGATAAATGCCAGAATTACGTGGCGATGCGGGCCGATAGGGTTGGTCAGGCATACTGCAGGCCGTACTTTTTGTGACGAAAGGTCATCAAAAGGGAAAGGGACAAGGACTACCTTACCGATTGTCATAGAATGGTCTTCCATCCTCGGATGTATAAATATCCTCTTCGGGTTCTTTCAGGAAATCAAAAGCCGGATTGTTGGCTGCTGCATAGAGCCACTCCTTTTCATCAATATCTGCCTCTTCAGGCAATAGAATAATGACACGAACCTTTGTTGGACCTGCTACAGGCAGAGGCTCATCTAAATGAAGCCGGTGCTGCGCATCAATCGTTCCCGTTGTTTCTATGGCTTTTACTGTAGCATCCATATTGGTTTCCTCTTTCTAATTTTTATTTATTGTATACAGAGAATTTATAATTTCCTGCGAGCAAGGAACTTGTGCCTGTGAGCGATGGGGCGCCTCATGTGGTGGTGAGGAAGGCTGTGATGGGAGGGGCGGGGTGAAGGTAAAACCATGTTATCCTTTACTATCAACTCGTAAATGGTAATTTTTCCTGACCTTTTAAAAAACTTCTTCGCATACTTAAAGATATCCAGCTTTTATTCTCTTTTACAAGCTCGTACTTCTTTTTAATCTCCTCAAACTTGTTTTTAGCAATTTGCCAGAAGCCGTCATCCACGATGACTTTCCCTTCCACGAGTGCATCAAGCGCAAGAGGATTTCTTTTCTCTATCATTTTAAGAAATTCGTTTTTTGTGTATCCCTTAACCTCGATTGGCGTATCAGTCAATGAGTAGAGGAACTCAAGCCTTTTTAAAGGATTCTCTGGAAGCTTATCAGAAATTACAAGAAAATCAATATCGCTCCAGATGTTATAATCTCCCCTTGCCATTGAGCCGTAAAGGATGCCTGTGAATTTGCCAAGCTTAGAGGAGGCAGCTTTTGAATACTCCTTCAAAACATCAATTACCTCATTCATATTTCTTCCTGTTAGCAATGCAAAAATCGCATATCTTTTCAGCACAACTTAGCGCCTCAAGCGCAGTTTTATCATCATAAAACTCAAAGGGACTGCCTTCAGTAAACGCATCTGGATATCGTGCCGGCACATAATGCCTGTCCAGTGTTTTTGCGCAGGATGTCAGGGTTTGTATTGAAAGACCATATATTTCCAAATCCCTGAGCAGCTTTACAATGGAATGCCCATAAGCTGAGACCCCAAGTCCCTTTAAGAGCCCTTTAACAGCATATTCCGCCGCCTGTTGTGCCTTGAAGCAGCACCAGTTATAGCTTTTTGTTGAATAATCCTGACGTGCGGAATTTAAAGTATCTGACGCCTGCGCTATCCAGCGCTCGAATTCTTCTTTATCAAACATTATATAGAAATGATTTTGTAGAGTTAAAAGGGTTTCCACAAGTATTTTTAAATTGTTTCATGATATTAGGCAGCGCATTTCTTATAAACATTAATGATGCTATCGCTTTGAAATTAATCTTATGCATAAACTTAAAAAGAATCCTGCCAGAAAAACCGTTGACTCAAATCCAGGAGTTGCCGGAGCCGCTTGAGATTTCTCTCTTACTACATTCCAGATGGTCGCATTATTACCTTCGTATCCCAGAGCCCAGAAGCCCATACCTCCAAGATTTTCAGAGCTGGCATAATCGAGTTTTAAACCAAGGGATTCATCATCATCGTACCATACCTGATGCCAGGTGCCATTGGACTGGTATCTATACCAGGGGGTGTGAGAGCCGGAATCCCATATCCTTTCATACATTTTTGCATTTGCAGTAGCATTTTTCATATAAACCGCCGTACCTGCTCCTGTGGTACTTGCGCCAGGCTCACTTGAAGAAGAAGGCCAGTCATAACCGTGGAATGGCATGCCCAATATTATCTTATTAGGCGGATAATATTTTTCAAGCATCTTTACAGAGTCTTCAATATCCTGTTGAGTTGTATCATTAAAGGGTGAGACAGCACCTGTCGAGGTGTCATTTAACCAGTGATAATCGTATCCCATGAGGAACATAGCGTCAGCATATTGCGATAAAGTGGCGTTGCGGTACACGCTGTTAACGCTGTGCTGGACAGCAAAAGAGATATGAAAGCTGGGGTTTGCGTTCTTAAGAGTGGTATATAAAGTCCTAATAAAGTTCTCCATCAGAATGCTGTTTGATTCATTAGTAATTGAATTTGTATCCCTGATACCTTCAAAATCTATAGAAACGCCGTCTGCGCCATAATACTGTATTTTTTGCAGTATATTTACTGCCAGCTCCTTCTGGTTGCCGGCAAGGATAGAATCCTGCACATCCGGATTAAAGGAATCAACAGTTAAAGTCACTTTCACATTATGTGCGTGGGCTGCATCCCTGACATTATAATAATTTGTTCCAATGTTACTTGTATTCAATGTTCCATCAGGATTAGCCTCAATAGAAAAATAGGATACATAATTCAAGATATCCCAGTCCGGCTGGTATGATTGGAAATCCGTCCAGTAGGGCCAGAAAGCGTATATCACTTTAGAGGATGAACTACTGTCAGAAGCTCCCGAATTAGTTGTATTCAGTAAGATAAGTATGACTGATAACAATATCGCTCTTGAAGTGTTTTTGTTTATCCTGTCTCCGATCATTTTCCTCTGTTGCTTCTGGTATCTGCTCTATTATAATTATGCCGGCTATAGTTGGCATAAGGACGGATGTTATCCTATGGCGCAAAGTACTGTTGAAAAATATTTATGGGTTAGCCTCTTCGACCCTTGGAACAATGGGATTAACAGGGCAAATGCTCGGTACGGGAATTGTCACGCTATAAGAAGCGAAAAAGCAGCATTCATGGTTTTTGCAATTCTCTGTTTTATCGTTATATTCGTTTCGTTCGCAAGAGGCAGGATAAAATAAAAAGGTTTATTTAGTTTGCTTACAATTATAAGCTGGGGTAGGTAACGCTTAGTTCCGTAACTTCGGTGGCCCTATGTTGTATTACTGAACTTCTCGCAGGGTGGTATGCGGTCGGTATTGCCACTGGTTACAGCCTACATATATTAGATATCAAAAAATCTAGGGTGGTGACTATGGTAAAAATATTTGAATGTTTAATAAATACTAAAATGATGAACCTGATAAAAATTGCATTTATCAGTCTCGTATTGTTCTTAAGCAACATACCTCTGTCGTCGGTGGCAGCTTTGAATACAACGTCTGAGACAGGAAGTATCTATTACTTTGATGTAGAATCAGGACAGGGTGGATGGCAAACCGATGGCTTGTGGCATATTACAACCAACAGGTACAATAGTCCCGGCCACAGCTTCTGGTATGGGGATGAAGCAACAAAGACCTATAATACAGGGGCGGCAAACTCAGGAAGCCTGATATCGCCTGAAATAATTCTTCAGGATAACAGCCAGCCAGTTCTTGATTTCTGGAGCTGGTACCGAACAGAACACAGTGAGGACAGTGATACCAAGCTGGTTCAGATTTCTGTGAACAATGGTCCGTGGACAGACCTGCTGAAGATAACCGATGCCCGGAGTACCTGGAATAAAGAGTCGATATATCTTTCTGATTATGCGGGGAATACGATAAGGCTCAGGTTTTTATTTGATACTATGGATGATAAACTTAACAATTATGAGGGATGGTATGTGGACGACATATCATTAAGCCTGAGGGAATCTGCACCAGCCAGCATGCCTGAGCCAGCATCCGCTCCTCAACCTGCCCCTGCTCAGGTCTCAAATGACAGTATCTATTATGTTGCTAAAAATGGGAATGATAATAATCCGGGTACAGAACAATTGCCATGGCTGACTATCACAAAAGCAGCAAATACTTTAGTCGCCGGACAAACTGTTTACGTCAAGGCAGGTACATACAACGAGAAAATTACAATAAAGAACTCAGGAAGCCCGGATGATTACATTACTTTTGCTGCTTATCCCGGTGACAATGTAATTATTGACGGCTCAGGGATAAATGTCCCCGATTGGGATGGATTGGTTCGCACCTTCGGCGCAAGTTATGTGAAGATCTCAGGATTCAGGGTTGCACACTCCAAGTTCATGGGGATCATGTCGACAAGCGATTATGGGTCTCCCGCAAAACTACCAGTCGGTATGATAATCGAGAAAAATTACATTACTGATACTTCATCCTCTGCAATATTCGTAGAGGACGGAAGGAACATTATTATAGATGGGAATGAGGTCACAAATGCCCAGACTATGCAAGGATTAAGCAAGCAAACGCATGAGACAATTACCCTGACGAAAGCTGACGGTTTTGAAATAAAGAACAATAAGCTCTATAACAACCACTTTGAGAGTATCAATGCAAAAGAGGGGTCAAGCAACGGAAAGATACATCATAATGATATAAGCCAGCATGAAAGCGCTGGTATTTATGTGGACGCATGGGATAAAACAGCCCATGACATTGAAATATTTAACAATATTATACATGATGGCACAATAAAATGGGCGAGGGGAATAGCTCTTGCTGCTGAGAGCGACGCAGTCTCAGGAATGTCAGGGTCTACAACAATATCGTGTACAACAACGCTGCCATAGGAATAACTATAGCATCATATAGCACCGGTCCTGTAAGTGATGTAACTATTTCAAGCAATACCGTGTACAATAACGGGCTGGTAGATGACTGGGGCGGCGGGATAATAATAGGAGATACGAATGCTGTAAATGTTATAATCGTGAATAACATTGCATATCAGAATCAGGCCCGGGGTGATTTAATTACTGATAATGGAGGAAATAGCGCTCTTTTCAATAATCTTGTTGGAATCGATCCTATTTTTGTTAATGCTGCTAATCATGATTTTCATCTCCAAAGTTCATCTCCTGCTATAGATAACGGTTCATCCTTTAATGCTCCAAATGTGGATTTCGATGGTAATTCCCGACCCCAGGGTGCAGGATATGATATCGGAGCTTATGAGTTCGTGCCTTCTCCTGTTCCATTTAACTTTTCCTTGTCTTTGAACCCATCAAACGGTTCCGTTACTCAGGGTGAAAGCACATCCACAACCGCTACTGCGACGATTGTATCGGGCGCTTCAAAACCAGTATCGTTCTCATGTTCAGGACTGCCGGCGGGAGCATCCTGCTCGTTCAATCCGTCCTCCTTGTACCCGACTAATTCTTCAACACTGACGATATCGACTTCGGCTTCAACTCCAGCTGGCACATATTCTATAACAGTTAGCGGAGCAGGCGGGAGCATAACAAGGAATGCGAAATATAACCTTACGGTCATTCCAGTTTCAGTTCCATTTAATTTCTCCCTGTCTTTAAGCCCATCAAACGGTTCGGTGGTGCAAGGCAATAACATATCTACGAGAGCTACTGCAACACTTACATCAGGCGCTTCAAAACCAGTATCGTTCTCATGCTCAGGACTGCCGGCAGGAGCATCCTGCTCCTTCAATCCGTCATCCTTATACCCGACTAATTCTTCAACGCTGATAATTTCGACTCTGTCATCGACCCCGGCAGGTACATATCCTATTACGGTCAGCGGAACTAGTGGGAGTATAACAAGGAATGCAACTTACAGGCTAGATGTAATTCCCGTTACCCCAGTTCCATTTAACTTTTCCCTGTCTTTAAACCCATCAAATGGTTCGGTCGTGCAAGGCAATAATATATCTACGGTAACCACTGCAACACTCATATCAGGTGCTTCAAAACCAGTATCGTTCTCATGTTCAGGACTGCCGGCGGGAGCATCCTGTTCGTTCAATCCGTCATCCTTGTACCCAACTAATTCTTCAACATTGACAATATCGACTTCGGCTTCAACTCCAGCTG
>NZ_FZMP01000023.1 GCF_900196725.1 Candidatus Methanoperedens nitratireducens
GGGGTGACTTGTGGCGCAAACGTAATTTCACAAAAAATTCGTGTTACGGAAAACATTATATGGTCACTACGTAAATATGCAGAAACTTGTATCATAAAAACCTTATATATTCGATACGTAAATATACATAAATTAGGTGAAAAAATGACTAGAAATATTACGGTTGGAATTTCTGATGAATTATTGAAACGTATGGATGAACTAACAGATGTGAATTGGTCAGCAGTAACAAGAGATTGCATCGAGCAGTATATAAAACAAAGGACAGTA
The DNA here is from genome assembly GCF_900196725.1 of Candidatus Methanoperedens nitratireducens. Taxonomy (GTDB): domain Archaea; phylum Halobacteriota; class Methanosarcinia; order Methanosarcinales; family Methanoperedenaceae; genus Methanoperedens; species Methanoperedens nitroreducens_A. The sequence continues at coordinate 271 of NZ_FZMP01000023.1, forward strand.
GGAAATCTTGAACCGATTATAGCAAAAGTTAAACAAAAAAGAGGCGAGGAATTCAAGAAAGGATATGAATTTGTAATAAAAAATGTAGAGAATCTCGGATTACCGGAGCTGGAGGAAATAGCGTACCCGGATGAAGATAAAGAAAAATACTCTGTGCGATTATACCATCTCCTTTATCATCGACCACTTCAGACTCGAATGTTAATTGAAAAATTATTAACATTAACAGAAAATGAATTTGGTGAAGTAACAGATGTTAAATTTATCGTCAGTTCTGAGTTCCTAAAAGGAATGCAGGAAGCAGCGAAGGAAATAGTTGAGAAGTCAAAATGAGCTTAAATAAGAGTATAAAAGTAGTAATAAAGGGTATGAAAGTATCCAGCTTTTGCTATCTATAACTTAAAAGTGAAACGAGAGTGATTAAGTGTATATCTACCTCGATGAAAGTGGTGATCTTGGCTTTGATCTGAATTCATCAAAACATATTGTTATTGCCTTGCTCATCACAAAAAACCCACATAAAATAGAGAGATGCATTAAGAATATCAGGGAAAGAAAGCTAAAAAAGAAACTTAAGGAATTGCCGGAGATTAAGTTTAACAACTCTGATGAATTGATTAGAGAGAAAACCCTTACATGCATAGGCAGAGAATCCATTGAGATCGCTTACATCGTCCTTGATAAAAACCGATTGAACCCTGGGATGCAGACTCATAAGCAGGAAATCTATAATTTTATAGCTGGCTATCTAATGCGCTGCCTGCCATACGAAAATACCACATATTCAAAATTAATCGTTGATAAACGGATATACAACAAAGTTATCCGAGCCGAATTCGATCAATACATGAAGCAAAAGGCAGCCTTTAATTATGACTTAATCAAAGATAAGATAAAGATATCCAGACAGTTATGATGAAAAATAAGAAGAGCGAACCCTGTGTACTTGGAATCACATGCACCTCAAGGTACATTACTATTTCCACAGGACTTACTCGCTATTCTACAGTTTAGCTTTAAATGGATTTATAGTTTACTCTTCTACGGATATTTCATTTTTAATGCCCATTGCCGTTATCTCAGCAGCTTCGTAAACGTATTCTTATGTTCCTCTTCAGCCGTGAGTATCTCCTCGAACAGCAGCCTTGTCGTCGTATCCTCCTCCCTGTCTGCCAGCCTGATGATCTCCGTGTATAACTCTATGGCTTCTTCCTCAGCCTTGAGGTCAAGCTCTACCATCTCTCCCAGGACATCTCCTATATTGATAGGCGTGGGTTTGGTCGTGGGAGTCCCGCCCAGATAAAAGAGGCGCTCAGCGATGTCCTCGGCATGTTTCATCTCCACGATGGCGATTTCCTTGAAAATTTCCTTGACCTCGGGGCTTTTCATCCCTATTGCCATCACATGCTGCCACATGTACTGTATGCTTACGCCGAGTTCTCTCGCGATCGCTTTATTTAATAACTCTAATAACTCTTCTGCCACTGTTTCACCCGTATAATTATTTACCCTGTTCTGATATAAGGCTTGTGGGAAGATTTATTCTGGTGCAGGTTTACCTTTGCACCAGAGGTCTGAGAAGTCTAATTACACTAAAAAGAGGAACCAGGGTTTAGAAAAGCTTAATTACTCGTCTTACCTTTAGGCAGCAGTTTCCATACTGAATCTTTGTATAGAAACAGGTGATGGAGTTCACCTTCAACCGCTGGATAGCTGATAACTCCTACCAATCAATATAAAATTTGAAAGGAGGTCAGATATGAGAGCGGATATAATTTTGGTAGCAGGCATATTAGTTTTTATTTCAAGCTTAATTTCCTTGAGAGTTGGGTTATCTGTAGCAATAATTGAAATTCTTCTTGGAGCGATAGCTGGAAATTTAGGGGTTCAACCGGATGATTGGATGCTGTATTTAGCAAGTTTTGGGGGGATTCTTTTAACATTTTTGGCGGGAACCGAGATCGATACAAAGCTGATGAAAGAAAGATTTAAAGAGAGCTTTCTAATTGGTACATTTTCGTTTTTGCTGCCGTTTATCGTAGTTTTTCTTTATACATATTATGTTTCAGGCTGGAGTACTTCGGCATCTTTGATTGCCGGAACTGCTCTCTCTACAACATCCCTTGCGGTCGTATATTCGGTTCTTGTGGAGACGGATTTGTCAAAAACAAGTATCGGGAAATTAATCATGGCATCTACATTTATAACAGATATGGGAACCGCGATTGCATTAAGCATTTTATTCATCAAGCCGACGCTTTACACAGTCATTTTCATTTCTGTTTCTCTTGGTGTAATTTATTTTGCAGAAAAATTTTCACATTATGTTTTTGATAATCCGAAATTGAAGAATAAAGTAATTGAACCCGAAATAAAGTACATCTTCCTGCTGCTGTTTATTTTTATGTATTTTGCGGATATAGGCGCAGGGCAGGCGGTCTTACCTGCATTTGTATTAGGATTGCTGATGTCAAAGCACTTCAGTGAGACATCCGAGACAAAGGTGGTAAGAAACCGATTAAGGACAGTCGCCTATGCTGTTATTACTCCCATATTTTTTATTGTCGGAGGTTTGAAGGTTTCATTGCCGTTGATTTTATCTGCTTTTGGGCTTTTTGCTGTTCTTTTTGCTCTCAAAATAGCGGCTAAGTTTCTCGGAGTTTACTTTCTTGCAAAAAAGTATATTCCCGATGGGAGCATGTATACTACGCTCTTAATGAGCACGGGATTAACTTTTGGAACAATAGCAAGTGTTTTTGGCTTGAATTCAGGGCTTATAAATCAGGTGCAATATTCAATTTTGATCGGGGCTGTGATAGCAAGCGCAGTAATACCGACATTCATAGCGCAGAAATGGTTTATGCCGGTCCATTCAGAGGATCTGGTGGATTTAAACAACGGGAATAACGGGACTAATGGGAATAATGGGAAATAATGAGGACAGGATAAATAATAGTATCCTGTCAAAAGCCACAATTAAACAAAGGTTATATATATTCCCAAAGAACTTATTCGATGGCGAAACTTGGTAGTCTCGTTTAAAACCAAAAACGGCAGAAAGGCTTGTGTATTGTGGAGAGGATAGTAAAAACATGGCATCTGATAAATTTTATGGAGGACGTCCCCTCTGGGGTGTGTTTGGATGAAGCTATGGGCATCTCTGTACGCGATGATATGGATCGTACTTATCGAGTTCCTCCTCGCTATGACCCCCGGAGGCTCATCGGTTCTGATCTACCTGCACATCATCCTAGGCATCGTCATCACGGGCATCGCGTTCTACAACTTCTCCAATATTAGGAATACCCGCATCGCTGGCCGCGTGAAGCGCATCGCACAGGCAAGTTTTAACATCTCCGTGATGGTGGCCATCCTGGGGTTCCTGCTTTTCTTTGGCATCGGCAGGGCGTTGGTCATCCCGCTTATCAATGTCTCGGTTTACGGGCTCATCCATTTCTTCCATGTCTTCAGCTCCTTCGCCATCATCACCCAGGCAGCCGCGATCGCGATTGCACATGATATGTGGGAGGACCGCGAGTTCGCAGAGGAGACGGAGCCGGGGGTCGTGCCGCCTATGCCCGTGCCGCAGAAGGGTGAGCGCTGAGCGGGGAGGACGTATCCTCAGAATAGCAGCTGGAACAACTGCAAAAGCGACTTTAAGTGCAAGGCTATCGAAACCAAAAAGTTTATTTTGATATTTTAACTGTGGAACTTATGGATCATCTCCTTGGTGGAAAATTCCAAACTTTCGATTGGACATAATTATCAAAAATACGAAAAGCCTGTCTTCACAGTTAATGATATATCAAAGATTATCGATGACTTTAGGTGCAAAGCCTCCTTTTACAATAAATTTAAGTATCTTAACCTCCAGTAAAGTCAAAGTTATAATTCTGACTTACAGAATAAAGATTATCAAAATTTAGGAGCCAAAAAGAATGGTAGATTTCAGAGTAGTAGTTTCAGACGGTAAGACCGCGCAGGCATACCAGGTAGCGGTAACCGGGACAGCGGCTAATAAGTTCATAGGCAAGAATATAGGAGAAACAGTAAGCGGGGATGCAGTAGGATTGGCAGGTTATACTATCAAGCTGACAGGCGGGACAGATAAGGATGGCTTCCCGATGAGACCGGACTTACCCGGACCTGGCAGAAGGAAAATCCTGCTTGCAGGCGGCGTGGGGTATCATCCGAAGGCAGATGGTGTAAAGAAACGGAAATCCATGCGCGGGCGTGAGATATCATCCGATACTGCCCAGATAAATGCGGTCATCGTGGAATACGGGCAGAAACCATTGAGCGAGGTCTTCCCCAAGAAAGAGGCTTCCGAAAAGGGAGAAGAATCAAAAGAAGACATGAGCAAGAAGAGAGGGAAGAGATAGACCTAAAAACATCTTTAACTTCTGTTTCTGCAAGTTTTGAACGCTTCCGCTCAAAACTATAGTCATCGACGCAAAACAAGATAATCAACCACAGAGAACGCAGAGAGCACAGAGACTTGTGGTTTATGCTCTCTGCATTCTCTGTGAACTGGTATGAAAACAGACACTATTTAAACAACGAACTCGTACGAACTGATACTAACTCACGCAACCGGAGTTCGTACGAGTTCGTATCAGTTCGTTGTTAATGCCTGTTTTGTTGTACTTTTTTATGATCATTTATGAATTGCAGTTCATAGCCGACTCTGTGATTTATAAACTATTATCAAATGTTATCCGGCAGATAGAATATCCTTTTATTTAGATTGTTGAGCGGGTGGAGCTTTCCGAACAGGCATGACCAGAACCTTATCAACCCGGTTTTTATCCATATCTACCACTTCAAAGCGCAATCCCCCCCATTCAAAATGGTTGCCGACCGAGGGGATGCGTCCCATCTGCATCAGCACGAAGCCCCCCAGCGTCTGGTAGATACCTTCTCCTGGCAGCTTTTTGATTAGAAATATCTCTTTCAGGTCAGCCGCAGGCAGCATCCCGTCTAATAGCCATGAGCCGTCTTCGCGCTGCACAGCCAGCGGTTCAGCTCTCTCCTCGATGGAAGGTATCTCGCCGACGATCTCTTCCAGGATATCGTTGAGTGTTACCAGTCCCTGGATACTGCCATATTCATCTGTCACCAGTGAGATATGTATGCCTGATTGCTTGAATAACTCCAGGACTTTTAATGCATGCGTACTTTCTGGCACAAACAAGGGGCGCCGCATGGATGCCTTCAGGTCGGTCAGCTTACCTGCCATATTGCGGCTCAATAAATCCTTGACCTGCACTATGCCAAGAACGTTATCGAGGCTCCCCTGGCATACCGGGAAGCGGGAATGGCCGCTCTCAACTATCTTCTTCCGTATCTCCTCCGGCGAATCGTCAATATCAATCCAGAAAATCTCGGTCCGCGGCGTCATCAATGCCCCGGCCCGCAAATCGCCCAGGCGAAATACATGTTCTACCATATCCTTTTCTGCTTCCTCAAAAGCTCCGGCTTTCATGCCCTGTTCGATCAGGATATTTATCTCCTCTTCTGTAACCGGCGGCTCGGCAACCGGTCGTATGCCTAATAGCCTGAGAACCGTATCTGTCGAAATGCTCAACAGATGAACTGCCGGGGAAGCAATCCGGGATAACACACGCATGGGTGCGGCTACGTTACAGGCTATCCGCTCGGCGTTATGCAATGCCAGCCTTTTGGGTACAAGCTCACCGATAACAAGCGTGAGATACGTAATGCCCAGCACTACAATTCCAAGGGCGATGGCCCCGCTATAGGGTGCAAGTAAGGGTATAGAGTCCAGGCGTACAGCCAGCTTCTCGGCTATGGTCGCACCGCCGAATACACCAGCCAGTATGCCGATGAGCGTGATGCCGATCTGAACGGTAGATAGCAAACGATTGGGTGAACTTGCCAGCTCCAGTGCAACGCGTGCATTTACATGACCTTCATTTACCCACTGTTGAAGCCGCGCCTTCCGTGCCGAAACGATGGCTATCTCCGACATGGCAAATATGCCGTTGGCAATAATAAGTAAAATAATGAACAGGATTTCAAAAGTGAGATCAGACATTTCTGAAACCTCTTTTTGGCTTGCTGTTAAATACGGTCATGAATTTCTCTTTTTTTCTGCAAGTAATCATTTTTCTGGCTTATATTCCTCCATCTGACTACTTAAGCCTTCTATTACTGCGTCCAGGAAGACCATGCACCTTCCGGTTCTGATTTTGAGCCATTATATAGAATGATAAGCAAGTTCGCATAACCGTATAAGGTTACATATAGCTCAATTATACCTCACAGCCCGCTTTTCAAGGAGCTTTCAGCAGCTCCAGCATTCTTCCTGTATCTGTCACTGGAGTCTTGCAGCTGTAGTTCCTGCATATATACGCCGTGGTTTTCCCGTCCGTGCTGAAAAGATACCTGGTATATTCTGCTAAACGGGTAATCTCAGGCTCCTCTATTTCGCCGGGGCGGAAGATCACTACCTTATTGGGTATGAACTCCTTTCGCAGAGCTGCCAGCATGGCTTTTGTATCATCCGCGCTCAAGTCGCCAGCGATAACCACTTCGCTTGTGGGTCCGAGCGCAAAATCCAGTGCCGCCATCAACTGCGTGTGCGAGTACGGTGTTTTCAGGACACTGCTGGAAAATGCCTGCCCGATTTGTACCGCCCTGTTTTCCAGGTCGGTATTAGCGGTCATCCTGCCCAGGCGCAACAGGTCCAGCATAGCCATCGAGTTGCCTGAGGGCACGGCACCGTCGTATATCTCTTTCCTGCGGAGGAGAACTTCCTCTGCATCATCCGCTGTAGTATAAAAACCCCGGTTCTCATTGTCCCAGAAATGCTTGATCATGTCATTCATAAGATCAAGCGCAGCCTGCAGATAGGATTCTTTAAATGTCGTTTCGTAAAGTTCTGTCAATCCCCGGATAAGGAACGCGTAGTCCTCAAGGAAAGCAGGTATCGCAGGTTCACCATCCCGATACCGATGATACAGCCTGCCTTCCAGGTCGCGCATATTCCCGAGTATGAAATCTGCTGCTTTCCCGGCGGCGTCGGCATATGAGGGTTCATTAAATGCCTGCGCTCCCTTTGCCAGAGCGGCTATCATCAGTCCATTCCAGTCTGTTAAGACCTTATCATCTTTACCCGGATGAACGCGTTTCTCACGTGCAGCGAATAGTTTTGCCCGCGCATCGTCTAACCGTTTCTGAACCTCATCAGAAGGCAGCTTGAAGTAAGAAGCAAGCTCGGAGATATCTCTTGACAAGTACAGGACGTTTTCGCCTGCCGTCTTTATATTAAACGTTTTTTTAATCATCTCGCTTTCTTCACCAAGCACCGATTTTATCTCGTCCCCTGTCCATATGTAAAACTTTCCTTCAATCCCTTCGCTATCGGCATCTTCACCTGAATAAAACCCTCCTTCCGGAGAAGTCATATCACGCAGTACGTAGGTAAAAATCTCGCGGGCGGTTCTTCCATACACTTCATTTCCCGTAGCCTGAAAAGCCTCTATATAAGCCATTGCTATCAACGCCTGGTCATAGAGCATCTTTTCAAAATGCGGGATATGCCATTTGGGATCTGTCGAGTAGCGGTGGACGCCAAAGCCTATATGGTCGTATATCCCGCCCATACGCATGCCGGTAAGCGTCCTCTCAACCATTCTGAGCGCCAGTATATCTCCCGTGCGCTTCCAGTAACTGAGAAGGAACATGAGGTTGTGCGGCGTCGGGAATTTGGGTGCTTCTCCAAAACCGCCGTTCTGCTCATCGAACATTCCAAGAAGCTGCTCATATGCCAGATTAAGGGCATCCTCGTTCAACTCTTCTCCGGGAGCACTTCGGGGAGCTTCCTGAAGAGCTGAGACGACGTGTATGGCAAGGTCTTCTACTTCAGACCTGTGCGTTTTCCAGAGATCTTTGATTTTCGGTATTATCTCCAGCAGCCCGACTCTCCCGAATTTGCTCTCCTTAGGGAGATAGGTAGCGGCGAAGAAGGGCTTTTCATCAGGCATCATAATTATATTAAGAGGCCATCCTCCCGCGCCTGTCATCGTCTGGCAGGCTCTCATATAAATAGCATCAATATCCGGGCGCTCCTCACGGTCAACTTTTATAGCCACAAAAGTATCGTTCATCAACTTTGCCACTTCATTGTCATTATAGGATTCTTTTTCCATCACATGGCACCAGTGGCAGGTAGAATAGCCGATGGACAGGAATATCGGTTTATCTTCTTTTTTTGCCCTCTCAAAAGCCTCTTTACCCCATGGATACCAATCCACAGGGTTATACGCATGCTGAAGAAGGTATGGGCTTTTCTCGGAGCTCAAATGATTGGGTTTTCGCCCTATTTCAGGTTTTTCGATTTTATCTGTCCCGGAATTTTCCATCCTGTCCACCACCCCTAAAAGTGGATAACTGCCATTTCTACAACTCCCCGCGCTACTTTTACCATTTTATCACTCTCTTTGATTTGTTGTTTCTTTCTGATGTTAGTTAAAGCTTTGCATCTTATATCATCCCTGCGCTAAATCCATCCGAACAATCTCTGGAACAGTCCCAGTTCCTTTACCTCTACCGGAGCCTGCAGAGTACTTGAATACGTGATATCACCTGCGGGGGTTTCATACCTGAGCACAATATCTACTGCATAGGTTTTAGTCAAAGATTTACTGTCAGCCTTGATCTTGAACCTGGCAGTTGCCGTACTCCCGGGTTCCATAGTACCGAGAAATGCTTTATCATCTGTTGTGCTCAGAGGGTCGGCAGGGTTGATGACCGCTTTAACGTCTTTTGCTACGTCTTCACCTGTATTTTTAAACTCAATCTCTATTATATCTTCCCTCCCCTGATACAGGCTACCATTGGTTTTTACTATCTCAAAATCGGCCTGCTTTTTTACTTTCACTTTCAATGTCTGGTTCTGGGCAATCATGCCGTACCAGTAATTCGCATCATATGTCTGCTGGGTTGCGTTTGCATCTATTATCTGCACGTTTTTCTGGTAATCGTAGGTAAGGTTCAGGTAAAGGTTATATTCGCCGGCCTTCGCTTTCTTATCTATCTTTATATCAAATTTTATCGGAGCAAGCGCATTCTGCCCGCTTCTTATGGAACCTACCTGCTGGCTTGTGGATTTTACTTCTATGGAACTTCCTGGCTCGGCTGATAGCGAGGCTACTATGCCGGTAGCATCCACCATCTTGCCTTCAAGTTTAACTTCAGTCTGGGCTGCGTATATCTCATCTGCTCCCGAAGGAGTCCTATCGCTCTCAAATCCCAGGAATTTGCCGCGGTTCATCAGGTCGATATTCAGGGTAACTATCTTTCCTCTTTCGAACTCATTATCCCCAACAATAGTGGCGTTGATATCCGGGCTGCCGTATGAATTATAGTAATTCTTCGCAAAATCAAAGCTTTGAGGTACATAATACGTAGCAGGCGTATCATAAGCCCCTGCTGCGCCTGATATCATAACAACCAGCAGAAACAAAAACGTTATTATTTTGTTCACTTTATACTTCCCTCCTGAAAAGATATACGCCTAAGGTAAAATAAAAAATCGCAAAGATAAGGAGTATAACCACATCGTTAGCTATAAAGCTCAAGCCCTGGCCCTTGATCATGATAGTACGCATTGCATCGTTGGCATACGTAAGAGGCACCATATACGCTATCCAGCGCATCCAGTCCGGAGCTGAGCTTAAAGGATAGAAAACACCAGTGGCAAACATAGAAGGAAAGGCGACTAACGTGCTTATCGCCTGAAAAGAGATCATATCCTCTGATACGGCAGAGATAGCCATTCCAAGACCTACCGCCCCAAAAGTGAATATGATAAGCACAAGAGCCACAAGGAGCCAGCTTCCATTCATCGTGACTCCGAGGATAATAATTGCGCCGAGTATCAGGACTACAGCCCTGGCAAGCTGCAACACAAGCTGTTGCAGAGTTTTACCGAGAATAACGGCTCCCCGGCTCACTGGCGTCATCATAATGCGAACCAATGTGCCGTCCTGCCTCTCTCCTGCTATCGCATATCCCATGGTCTGAATGGTACCGAAGAATACTGTAAGAGCAATAACCGCAGGTGTGAGGAAGTCGATGTATTGTAGTTTGCCGTAAATATCAGGAATATTTAAAGAGATATTTCCGGTTTTTGCAAGCAATTGGTTCATAAAATTAATGATTATGCCGCTTGATGTAGTGTCTGAGGAATCGACAAGCAATGTCAGAGTCACGCTCTCATTTTTTGCTACGCGTTCGCTATAATCCTGCGGAATTATCAGGACGGCTTTATACAACCCGGCGTCTATTTTCCTTTCTGCCTCGGATTGCCCCATATCCTTTGTGTAAGTTACCGAGAACATTTTGATATCCCCGTTCTTGGGGATGAAACTTCCGATCTCCTGAACAAGGGAGCCTGAGGCTATACCTGTATCGTCGTTGGCTATGAGAATGTCAGCATTTTTGACAGTTCCGCCCATGCCGTAGCCAAAAAAGACTATCATGACTATCGGGAACATAAACATCGGAATCATGAATGCTTTTTTCCTGAGAATCTGTTTGAACTCTTTGATCATGATTATCCAGGATTTTCTAAGCTCGGTTTTTAACTCCATTTCAATCACGTATCTCCTCGCCTGTCAGATGAATGAAAACATCTTCAAGACTTGAGGTGTTTGAGGTATGTTTCAGCTTTTCAGGATTATCTAAAGCCATCAGTTTACCTGCATTCATTATCGCAACCCTGTCGCAGAGATTATCCGCCTCATCCATGTAATGTGTAGTGAAAATAAGAGTTTTCCCTTCCTTATTGAACTTCCGGGCAAGTTTCCAGATTGCCTGCCTGGTCTGGGGATCAAGACCTGTCGTTGGCTCGTCCCAGAAGATTATCTGCGGGTCGTGTATCACCGCACTGATCACGGAAAGGCGCTGCTTCATGCCGCCTGAGAAGCCTCCTGTAAGACGGTCTGCATGAGTTTCAAGATTGACCAGTTTCAGGTAGTACTCAATCCTTTCTTCCATGACATTTTTCGGCACATCATAAAGGTTGCCCATAAGCTCCAGGTTCTCCCTGGCTGTCAGGTCCGGGTAAAGGCTGAGTTTCTGGGGGACTATGCCTATGATCGCCCTTATTCTATCATCTTCTTTTTCAACATCAAAACCTGCAACCTTTATACTGCCGCTTGTAGGTTTTATTAATGTGGTCATCATGGCGAACGTAGTGGACTTGCCGGCTCCGTTCGGTCCTATCATACCAAAAATCTCGCCTTTGAATACATCAAAACTGACATCCTCTACGGCAGTTACTTTTGTTCTTCTTGAAACGAAAATTTTTGTGAGGTTCCTGACCTCGATGATGGGTTCCAATAAGGTAAGCCTCCTCCAGGTTTGGGCGAATCCATATCTAAAATGCTTTTTGTAAGTATAGTCTTTTTTGTATAACTCGGTATGGTTATACCAGGATGTAAGAAGATACTATCTTCTGCATGCTCTTTATTCACTTGAAAAGTGTTGCGCTTTCTATAAATAGTACTTTGTATGAAATGCAATTTTTCGTGTAATATCTACGAACCGTCAGCCAATGATTAGTTTCACCCTGCTCTTACCATAAGGTTTAGAGTATTAACTTTAAGCTAAGTCGCATAAATAGAGTTGT
>NZ_FZMP01000005.1 GCF_900196725.1 Candidatus Methanoperedens nitratireducens
TTAGGTTCATAGTGACTAAATGCGCCGAAATCCAAGTTATATACAATGAATCCTGATGGGACTGGGAAGGCAATGTTAGCATTAACAGGCTGGGGGGACCTGTTGCAGCAGCCAATATATGCATGGAGTCCTTCCGGTGATAAAATTATTTTTTCATCAGTCATAGATCCAGTAACAGGGAATCAAATAGATTTTGATACTTTCTGGCCAAGACGCAATTCTTATGAAGCTCATATTTTTTTAGCTAATCCAGATGGTACAGAGCCTGTACAACTTACTACTAAAGGAAAGTCCTATATAATTTATGGAGGCTGGAGTCCAGACGAAAGCAGGTTGATTGTGTCTTCTCTTGATAAGGAAATGAGAACGGATAATGTATCAATAATGAAACTAAGTGGACATGATGAAGTAATGTCAGTTTTTGCCCCTGTATTCATCGAACGAAGCAAGAAATTTGTCATTGAAGTCAAATCAATGTCAAAGCCTGTTGAAAAGGCATCAATTACCCTCAATGGCAAAGAAATTGGAGTAACCGATGAAAAAGGGAATTTAAAGTATAGCCTTGAGGAGTCTGGCAGATATCAATTAAATGCTACAAAAGAAGGTTATAGAGCCGCAATTAAAACAATTATTCTCAAAGAAAGTGAAAAAGTGCCAGAACAAAAAATCAATGAAGTTATGGAAACCGCGCTTCCAGCAAAAACTGCAAACACCCACGAAACACCTGGGTTTACTTTAATCTTATCAATAACCGGATTAATAGTATCGTTATTTTATAATTCCAAAAGACGGAAGAGAGTTTTATGAAGCGAAATATAAATAATGTTTTTGTTATAGCCCAAAAAGAATTCGCCGATAACCTGTGGAGCCCAAGATTTTGGGTATTGATATCCATATTTTTGCTCATATTATTCTCATACAGCTATAGAACAGGATTAGGTTCCAGTTTCACAGACGTTATCCAGATAATTGCAGTTTTTTCGCCTATAATAGGAATAGCTCTTGGATTTGATGCCGTAACTAAAGAGACCGAAAGCAATTCTTTGAATGTTTTATTGACCCATCCTGTATTCAGAGACAACGTAATCACCGGGAAAATTCTGGGATCAATGTCAACTCTTTTGCTTGTGGTTTTTTTATCAGTGTCTGTCTTGTTTGGTACAAACCTATTAATTTCAGGAAAACAAGCAAGCTTACTTGAGCTGAATCGATTTTTGATTTTTGCAATTTTTACTTTTATTTATTTACTCATATTCCTAGCGATAGGTATACTCACCTCTGTAATTTCAAAAAATGAAGTCGATTCATTAACATATGGAATTTCTGCGTGGCTTAATTTATGCGTGGTATTTGGAGCCACTATCATGATTATTGCTTCTATTGTAACTGGGCAGTCATTGTTTGATATGGGTAACAATCAGCAGTTCAGAGAACTCAATTTTCAGCTCCAAAAATTCTCCCCAATATATCATTATTCTGAAGTTACCTCTGGATTCTCTGATTTAAGTTGGGGGGGGGGTGGGGAAACAGGAAACTATTAAGGGTATTTTAGATACACGCTATTCATTCGGACAATGGACAAATGAATTTTGGGCTAACATTGTAGTCTTAGCTGCTGTACCTATAATTCTATTCACACTTTCATTCATTGCATTCTTGAGAAAGGATATTTAGGAGATATTATGATAAACAATACTAAAAATATAATTTCAATTGCCCAAAAAGAATTTGCAGATCACGTATCGAGTCCTAGACTTCTTATTTTTGTTGCTACATTCAGTTTAATTGTATTTGTGTTCGCATATCAAAAAGGACTAGAGGCACAGTATACGCAGCGAATTTTTTCAATAGATCCTGCATTGCGTGGTTTTGAGGGCATAGCAAGAATAATAGGTAGCTTTGCACCATTAATTGGCATAGCTTTGGGCTTTGATACCATGGTTAAAGAAATAAAATCAGGCTCTTTAAATGTTCTCTTAACTCATCCTGTTTTCAGGGATAATATAATTGTCGGAAAGCTTGCAGGATCAGCATTAGCTTTAGCCTTAGTGCTGATAATTTCAGTAATAGTCTCCATGGGGACTATGTTGATGTTATCAGGTATTCCAATAAAGGACTCGGATATTTTAAGAATTGGAATCTTTATTATATTAACTTTCTTTTATGTCCTTGTTTTTTTGGGAATAGGGGTCGTTACTTCAATTCTTGTAAAAAGTTCAAGCGACTCCTTGATTTATAATATCGCTATATGGCTTTTTAGTATATTATTTAGCTCAGTAGTCTTTGCTGGTATTTACGTATCAACTGGACAAACACCAGAGGAGAGCCTTGGATTTGCAACTGAACTGATGGGTATAGCGCCCTCACACCATTATGCTCAGCTTACAATAGGTAAAAACGATATTGGTTGGGGAGGATTCCTTGGTGGTGATTCAAAGATACAGGGCATCTTCGATACCCGCTTTACACTTTCACAGTGGTTAGGCGAGTTTTGGATGAATTTAATAGTGCTGATTGTAGTGCCAATTATCTTGCTAATTATAGCTTTCATTACATTCCTCAGGAAGGATATCAGTACTTGATACTTGAACGAATCCTCAGATTCATTGAAGTTTAAAGCAATAATCGATTAGTGGCTTGGATGACAGCAGCTTACATTCTTTTAACTTAAAATCAAATTTATACAAAAAATCATATGCAAACATTTGTCACAGAAGTTATTTAAAAAAGCAGCCTGTTTTTAGAATCATGGGGTTCAGGAACTCCAAAAAGCAACTGAACCCCAAAGTGCCCGAAGGCAAATTTAGGTTAGTACTTTCAAAGTATTAAAGACTTGCCTGGTTTTGCCTCGGAGTAATAAAAAAGGAGGTGAAAATATGGAAAAGTTGAAAAGAACTGTGTCAGCAGTAATGGCTGTGATGATAGCTCTTAATATCTTTGCCGGGCTAGCGGCTGCGACGACAATAACAGAACCCCCAGATGTAAGTAACTCTAAGTCTGGGGCGTATACTATTTACTGTCCGAACTATGCTGCATCTGATGCATACTAGGCAGATATATATACTGGATCTGATGCGGATTGGTTCAAGTGCAGTGTCAATTCAGGTGATAAAATATCACAGTTTGTAGAGTCTGGCGCGTACAACAGCTATGTGGCGATGTATGCAGAAGACCAGAATGGAAACTTCATTGAGCGGATGAGCAAGAGATACGGTAATGCTCCAGCACCTGGTACTTATAACCCTGTACAGAACCCGCCAGTATACTTCAAAGTAGTTAACGACTATCAGAACATCTACTACGGCTACCAGTACTTTATTGGTCGGAACTGGCCATAAACCAAATTTTTAAAATTTTTATTTTTTTATTTTTAAAAATCTGAAAAAAAACACGCAGCAAATATGGAAAATAAGGTAATGAGTCTATGAATGATATGAAACTCTGTAAAGGAAACCGCATGAGAAAAACCTTAATATTAAGTTTATCATTCGCGACACTACTGACAACTGTGATGGCAGCTTCAGCTATTCCTTTAGAGAGAATAAATGACTCTGCGAACATCGAAAGTATCACTTCAATTTCGGAGATAATAGACCCTCATTTTTATAGCCTTGCCAAAACCGCCAAATTAGATTTAAAACGTGGAAGTTTACTTGGCTCGTGGAGTCCTGATGGGAGCAGGCTTTTGGTAGTTTCAGCCATCAGGCGACTTGAGGATTACGGATTTACTTCAGTATATGTGCTAAATGCAGATGGAACTGAAATGAAAGAAATCATTTCAACGCTTAACAATACAAGAAGCAGTTCATTCGACATGTCTTTGGGATCCTGGAGTCCTGGCGGTAATAGAATAGTCCTCCCAGCAACTGGATTATCGATAAGAGAGTTCTTTATAATTGCCAATCCTGATGGAACAGGATTCGGGGTTATTGCTAATAATTTTACTACTATTGAATCGATCAGAGAGATAAGGAAGAAAAATTTAAATGTCAGATGGCAGCGGGATTTTAGCTGGAACCCTGATGGAACAAAGGGACTTATTGTAATGGGTTTTAATCCTGAGAAGGGCCAGCTCGATGTTGGCCAGCTCTATGTGGTGAATGAGAACGGCTTTATTTTGAAGCAGCTTACCAATGAATCCATCGAACTCGATGTGCGGAGTCCGTTGTGGAGCCACGATGGGAAAAAAATAGCTTTTAATGGGAAGAACCTGTGGGTAATAAATGAGGATGGAACAGGATTGCAGCAGCTTTCACAAGAAGGTGTACCTATTGGCTGGAGTCCTGACGACAGCAAGATATTTTACGGGGTAGGTAGGAGTGTTCGTACAATAAACGTGGATGGGACTGGTGCGATCGAAATCATAAGTAGTGATAATAGGATTATTGATGATATTTTCATTTTAAGTCCAAATGGGCAAAAGATAATATTCACTGCTTCAACAATTTATAATGATGGAAAAATAGCTTCTAAGCTCTTTGTAGCTGATTCTGATGGCGGAAATCAGAACCTGCTTTCAGAGGTTACTGGAAGAGACGTCATCAGTGCAAGCTGGAATCCGAAAGGAGACAAAATAGCGTTTATAGAAAATGGCAATCTCTATGCGATAAATCCAGATGGAAGCGGCAGGGCCACCATTGCATTAACTCCGTATAAGTATGCATGGCATCCCTCTGGCGATTATATTGCCTTTTCTTCTGCAATTGATAAAAAGACAGGGAAGGAAGTCGACCACAGCATCTTCTGGCCCAGAGAAGAGTCTTTTACAAGACAGGTGTTCATATCAAAGTCTGATGGTACAGAACGTGTGCAAATTACTTCAAATGATCAATTCAACTACGAAGTTGGCGGCTGGAGTCCAGACGGCAGTAGATTGCTTGTTCATCCATCGCCTGCCGATCTGCTCGTGATTAAGTTTAGCGGATATGATGAGGTTATGTCCCTCAACGCCCTCTCGTCGGTTCAACAGGGTGAGGAACTTGCTATCCAGGTCAAATCTATGTTAAAACCTGTTGAAAAGGCAATGATTACCCTCAGCAGCAAAGAAATAGGCGTAACCAACGAAACAGGTCATTTAAATTACAGTTTTAAGAAGCCTGGCAGATATCTGTTAAATGCTACCAAAGAGGGTTATAGAGTTACAAGTAAACCAATCACCGTTAAAGAGAGTGCTCAGCTCTCCGGACAACAAAATATTACGGCAACAGCATTACCAACAGGTGATGCACCCAAAGCGCCTAGTTTTAATTCTGTTTTTTCAGTGATCGCATTAACTGTTATAATAGTTTTAAGGAGAATTGTATGAAACAGAATATTGGAAATGTTTTTGTAATCGCTCAAAAAGAATTCGCTGATAACCTCTATAGCCCGAGGTTCAGAGTTTTGCTTTCGATGTTTACGCTGATTATATTCTCTTTTAGCGTTCAAGCGGGAAAGAACGGATTTAATATATTTGATATGGGTTTTCTTGACGTTGCCCAGATCATCGGCCTTTTCCTACCCTTAGTAGGCATTGCTCTCGGCTTTGATGCAGTTGTTAAAGAACGAAAATCGGCATCGTTAAATGTTCTCCTGACGCATCCCGTTTTTCGAGATAACATCATAGCTGGAAAAATAACAGGAGGACTGGCGACCCTTGCACTGGTGGTATTCTTATCTGTTGTTGCCTCGGTCGGAACCATGCTTGTTCTCACTGGAATCGAGATTGGTTTAATGGAATTAAGCAGAATACTTATTTTTGCGGTTATCATTTTTATTTATCTTACTGCTTTTTTGGCATTAGGGGTTCTGATATCTATATTTTCAAGCAGTTCGACTAATTCATTTATCTACGGCATTGTTGCATGGATCAGCCTAGTCATAATATTTGGAGCGATCATCTCGGTAGCAGCTTCTATTGCTACCGGGGAAATTATCTTTAAATTAAAAAGCAATGATGAGGCACTTGCGCTTAACGGCGATCTTCAAATATTTTCACCAATACATCATTATGCGGAGGTGGTGACAGGTGTTCCAGGAATAAGCGTGGGAAGTGTCAACGCTATTACTGGCAAGAAAATTAGCTCAGGGATTTTTGACACCAAACATACGATAGGGGATTGGTTTAACGATTACTGGACAAACCTCATTGCATTGATAATTATGCCAATATTACTTTTTGTTGCATCGTTTGTAGCTTTCTTGCGAAAGGATATAACATTGTGAGAATTATGGATAAGAATTTCAGAAATGTAATAACAATTGCTCAGAAAGAGTTTGCGGATAATCTCTGGAGCCCTGTATTCTTAGCATTGCTGGTCACCTTTACTCTGGTAATATTCGTCTTTAGCTACCAGCAAGGCTTGATGCAAATCTTGGCGAAAGAAGGCATTGGCAGGATGGGAGAATCAACATCAGTTCTTATGTTGGGATTAAAAGGTCTTGCTGGAATTATGACGTGGTTTGCCCCACTGATAGGCATTGCTCTGAGCTTTGATGCTGTGATAAAAGAACAGAAATCGGGTTCATTGAATGTTCTGCTTACACATCCAGTTTTTCGAGATACTGTAATTCTGGGTAAGCTCCTCGGCTCCATGCTGACGTTATTTCTTGTTCTTTTTGTCTCCTCAGCCGTATCAGTCGGAACATTGCTGTTTCTTCTCGGAGGAGCGGTGAGCACCTTGGAACTAACCAGAATAGCCCTTTACATATTATTCACTTTTCTTTATACACTGGTATTCCTTGGTATTGGCGTCATTCTATCAATCGTGGTAAAGGATGCAGCTGACTCACTCATATATAATGTTGTTATATGGCTCGGTCTGTCTATAGTTTTCACTGTGATAGTTATAGCCCTCTTCCTTCTTACAGGACAGACCTTAACAGACGGAAACGGCTGGGGAGTTATTGCAAAAATCTCCAACATATCGCCTATGCATCACTATGCTGAG
Organism: Candidatus Methanoperedens nitratireducens; assembly: GCF_900196725.1. GTDB lineage: Archaea > Halobacteriota > Methanosarcinia > Methanosarcinales > Methanoperedenaceae > Methanoperedens > Methanoperedens nitroreducens_A. The sequence goes on from NZ_FZMP01000005.1 coordinate 6,930, forward strand.
GTTATCACAGGTAAGACTAATTTAGCCTGGGGAGGACCTGGAATAGAATCAAATATCAAAGGAATATTAGACACCCGCTTTACCCTTTCCCAGTGGTTCAGCGAGTTCTGGATGAACTTAACAGTGCTAATAGTAACTCCCATCATCTTGCTTATAATAGCTTTCATAGCATTTCTCAGGAAGGACATAAGTACATGAATATGGTTAAAATTCTCGGAATTATCACAATACTAACACTAATAATACCTTTAGCCAGTGCAGAGTTCTCCCAGATCACAGCAACCACAGACATAACAGGCAAGGTTGTCCGCCCCGGTGATACTGTTGAGTTCACCACAACGCTGCAAAAGGGCTACAATACAACTAAGAGTGTCTCTGTCAAGCTTTTCGTAGATAAAAAACCTGATAACTGGCTTGCCGGTTTCTATGCAGATAATAACCAGGTCAGCCAGATAACCTTCCCTGCAGACTCAACCGCTTCAAAGCAAATCATTTTAAGAGTGCGGGTGCCGGTTAATACCAGCGACGGCGCATATTTGATAAGGATAGGCTTGCAGCCATACGGCGAGGATGTGACCAACTACGAATTGGTATATCGCGAGTTTGCGGCAACCGTGGATAGAAACGCCATGCCCAATCTTGATATATATTCAGGCATCCCCGGCAGAAAAACCCACCCAGGTTCTCCAGCCAAGTTCAGTGTCTCAGTGGAGAATAAATACGACAGCAGGGCAACAGTAAAGCTCTCAGTGCTCTCAAAGCCAGACGAGTGGGGCGTTGATATGCTTTCCTCAGATGGAGCGAGGATTACAAAACTGAGCATCCCTGCTAAAGGCAAGCAGGATTTTGAGGTTGTAGCCCAGCCTCCGACCAATGCAACCGACGGGGATTATGAAGTTGTGATAGGAGCATCCATGGAAAGCGGCAGCCAGATTATCTCTTTGCCTCTGAGCATCAGCATCAATCCAGATATAGACCCAACCCAGGCGTTAAGTGCATATCTTGAAATGCGCTCAGCTATAGCAGGTCTTGAAGTACGACCTGAAAATGTTGCGGAATTTATCGTATCTCTGAAAAACAGATACGACCAGCAGATAAAGCTGAACTTAAGAGCATTGAGCAAGCCGGAAGGCTGGAATGTGGAATTTCTCCTGGATAGCGATGATGATGTAAGGTTAACCTCCCTTGAACTGCCAGCCAAAGGCGAGCAGAAGTTCAAAGTGAAAGTCAAACCTTCCCTGAATGCAAGCGACGGCATATACCCGATACTGGTGGGTGCTGTGAGCGGAGACGAGAGGAGCATATCCCAGAAACTTGAGGTCACCGTCAACAAAGGTATTGAGAAAAGTCAGATACTCAGCCTTTATCCAAGCTACAGCGAGGTAACGCTTAACCCTGGCGGTTCGACAGAGATCAGTGTAACCCTGAGGAACGGCGGTGATGAGGCTTTAAGCAATGTGCAGCTTGAGATACAGGAGGTAAGCGGCATCAGCACCCAGATCAGGAGCTTCGGGACAATAGAAAAATTGGAGGCTGGGGAATCGAGGAATATTCCTGTTGAGATCACAGCGAGAGCAGATGCAGGCTCAGGAATAAAAGAGATATTCATGCGTGCAAGGAGCGGCGATATTCAGGGCGAGGAAAAGAGCATCAAAGTGAATGTGGAAAAATCAGGATCAAGCGGTGTAGCAGGAATCGGGATGGTTGTTCTGGCTATTATTGCGCTTGTTTTTATAATACGTAAATTTGGAAGAAGATAAGTATGGATAAAGAAATCAATCAAAATGAAAACATTATAGAAACGATAAACCTTACCAAGCGTTTTGGTAAGAAAAATGAGCTTGTAGCAGTGGATTCGCTTAACCTTAGAGTTAAAAAGGGCGAGGTCTTTGGCTTTGTAGGACCTAACGGCGCAGGCAAAACCACAACAATGAAGATGCTGATAGGTCTGCTTGAGCCTACAGGCGGCTCAGGCAGGGTAGCAGGCTTTGATATTGTGAGAGAAGTCATTAAGATAAGGGAAGCAACAGGTGTTTTGCCTGAGCCTGCTGGCTATTACGATAATCTCACTGCAAGGCAGAATCTCAGGTTCTATGCCAAACTCTATGATATCGATGAAAAGACAAGAGAGAAGCGTATCGTTGACTTATTAGAATTAGTGGGTCTTAACCGTGCCATAGACCAGAGAACAGGAGGTTTCTCAACAGGCATGAGAAAACGCTTCGGTCTGGCGCAGGCATTGATTAACGAGCCGGGCGTATTGTTCCTCGATGAGCCTACCAGCGGCATCGACCCTCTGGGTGCCCAGATGATGCGTGATTTGATCAGGAAGCTGAGCAAAGAGAAAGGAGTAACCGTGTTTCTGAGCAGTCACAGCATGGCTGAGGTTGAGGAGATATGCGACAGGATAGGCGTAATTGCTCGCGGTAAGCTGCTGGCTGTAGGTACTGTAGAAGAACTCAGAAATAAGGTACGAGAAAAAGAAGGAGCAAGATATGTACTTGAAGTCCAGGACTTGCCGGTACAGAGGGTTATAGAGGGGTTGAAGGGAGTAAAAGGCGTGCGTTCTGTCGAACCAGTAAACGGTCATATCTCGTTACTGACTGATCCGGACGCACGCCTTGGAATAGCCGCGGCAGTAAAATCCATTGGTGGAACCATATCCATGTTCGAGGAAGAGAGAATGGATTTGCAGAGAGTTTTCCTGAAACTGATTGAGGCATCTGCATGATACTGTAGAATTATAAAACGACACAGAATTATGAGAAGGAAACCCGGAAACGAGATAGCGAAGGCTAAACTCGAACTCCAGGATGTGATCGAAGAGCTACTTACCAGGCACCGTCTTGACATGTTCGGGCACTATAAGTACGATCTCAGGCTCAGAATGCCAAGCCGCCTGGTTATTAATAATGCGGACAGCTATGCATCAGTCGGGCACTATTATGAACCTGATGGAGGCTTGGTGTTATTTATTAGGAAGCTTGACAGGTACATGAGAATAGGGCTGTATTATGACCTGAATGGCGACCACATGTGCGATCCCGTGCTGACTATTGAATGTATCAACAGGGTGTGGCATCCTATTGGAATTGAGCGTATTCCTGGGTATGCTGCCTTAAGCTATGCTGTGGGTTGCAAACGTGTGATGTATCCTGATAAAGTTGAAGAGTTCATGTCATTCCAGCGCATGTTTGCACAGTATATCCGGGAGCAGGAGTGGCTGAAGAACGGGGTAAGGATAAAGAGAAAATAGGTACCAGATACGTCCTTGAAGTTTAAAAAAGAAGACAACTTACTACAGAGGGAGTGTAACCTTTTTTGCTGAAACTATCCATATGAATATCCCTTCATATTTATAAATATGTATCAACCCTTTCGCCGAAATAGACCCTTAGCTGGTTCACTATAATGCCCCATTCACGCATAGGCATCGTCCATTTCTCAGATGCGTCAAACACTATCAGATACAGTATTTTGAATAGTGAATCATCCGTAGGGAATGAGCTTTTTGTTTTTGTGATTTTTCGTATCTGCCTATTGAAATTCTCTATTGCATTGGTCGTATATATTATTCGCCGTATTTCAGGAGGATATTTGAAAAATGTTGATAAATATTGCCAATTATCTCTCCAGCTCTTGATTGCATATGAATATTTATCGTCCCATTTTTCTCAAATCGATCAAGGGCAGCTAATCCTGCTTCCTCATTGGCAGCAGTGTAGATTTCCCTCATATCGGCACAGAATGCTTTTCTGTCCTTATAACTGACAAATTTAGTGCTATTCCTTATCTGATGAACTACGCATTTTTGAATCTCCGCTTTGGGAAATGTCGCTTTAATAGCATCTTCAAATCCGTTTAAACCGTCAACAGAACAAATAAGCAGATCCTTTACACCTCGATTTCTTAGATCAGCAAGAACACCCATCCAGAATTTGGATGATTCGGCTTCGCCTATCCATATTCCAAGAATATCCTTTTTTCCTTCAATCGTTACTGCGAAAACTACATAAGCAGTTTTCTTTACTATCTGGCCATCTTTATTCACGTTGAAAACAATACCATCCAGATAAATTATAGGATACAATTCATTCAACGGTCTGCTTTGCCATTCTTTCGCAATCGGTAGAATCTTATCTGTTATCCTGGTAACCATTTCAGGAGAGACTTCAAGGCCATATATTTTATTCATATGAGATCCTATGTCCCTGTTGCTCATTCCCTGAGAAAACAATGATACGATCATTCCTTCAAGATCGCTTGATATTGTTCTTTCGTGTTTTTTTACAATGATTGGTTCATGTTCACCATCGGTGTCCCTTGGGATATCAAGTTCTATCTTCCCAAATTGACTTTTTACCGTCTTTTTTGTATGACCGTTTCTTGAGTTATCGGTATTTTTATTTGTGTAGTCATATTTAGAATAACCAAGAGTGCTATTCATCTCTTCTTCTAAGGCTTCTTGAAGAACTCCTTTTATCTCGTTAATAAAAGCATCCTGGATGCTTTTACCCGTCTTTAGATGGTTTTTCCTAAGCCATGCCCTTGCTTGTTCTTGTGTAAATAATTCTGCCATTTCTCTCGACTCCTATAATATT
>NZ_FZMP01000054.1 GCF_900196725.1 Candidatus Methanoperedens nitratireducens
TGAAGTTCGGGGGATGGTATGAAAACCAGGGCAAAAACATCAGCCTGTCTCACGTACTTTCCCTGATCCTTGTAGCGATGCTTGTTCTTTTCTTTGTGTATCCGAGTCTTGTAATGACCGCTATTGGCACCGCGAATTCGTCCCCGGAATCACGCTATGGAGGCGGGGAACCTTCAGGCGGCGGGTACGATGAGTGGATGGAAGCTCTTAACTGGATGCGCTACAATACGCCAGATCCGGGATTAGATTATTCTGCCATTTATGAACAACCCAAAAACAGCACGTACCCGTATCCGGAGAGTGCTTACGGGGTCATGAGCTGGTGGGACTATGGACATATTATTACATACTGGGCGCATAGGATACCCAATGCAAACCCGTTCCAGGCAGGTATCGGTGGAGGAAAGACACATGCGCCTGGAGCTTCTACTTTCCTGACCGCAAAGAGCGAGGATGAAGCGAATAAAGTGCTTGATGCCCTGGGAATAAATGGAAAACCCGGCGCCCGGTACATAGTGAGTAACGGTTACATGGCATACGGAATAATGGATATATTTGGAATCTGGAACAAAGATGATGACTATCGCGTGCGAATTCAGACGAGCCAGGGACTTCAGGTTGTGCCTTCCTCGAAGTATTACGATAATATGGAGGCAAAGCTCCATATTCTTGACGGCAACAGCTTAAAGAACTATAGACTGGTGCACGAATCTCCTGCAAATCCAAATACGTTCGGAGGATATGAGGAACAGACTTATAAATATATTTATAATACTTTATATGGAGGGAATATTCCAGTAGAGAATTCCGGTCTTGTAAAAATTTTTGAATATGTGAAAGGTGCGAAAATCGAAGGACATGCACCGCCGAACGCTACAGTAACATTGACAGATACCATCAAAACAAATATCGGAAGGACTATTCAATATTCGCAGACCACTTCTTCGAACGGAACTTATGAGTTCACAGTTCCCTATTCGACCCTCGGTCCAATCACGGGAGAAACCCAGTTCGATACCAAACCGACAGGTCCTTATACAGTGACTGCAGGCAACATCTCAAAGCCTGTTAATGTCAGAGAAGAAGATGTTCTTAATGGCGGCACTGTGACCCTGGATTTGATATAGAGGCTAACTTGAAGGAACATGAATAACCAGACTGGCACGGGTTAAGTATGACTAAGAACAAAAAGAAGCGGGAAGAGAGATCCGTAAGAGCGGGAAAAGATAAAGAACAAAAATCAGAGCAAAGGTTAAATTTTCCTCCTTATTTTAGCTATATACCAGGCATAATTCTTCTGGTTATATTCGCCCTGTCCCTTTACTTACGGATTGTAATGCCATACGACAGCGTTTTCAGGAACGGCTATGTTGCATTTGCTTCTGATGATGCCGTATTCCAGATGCGTCTTGTTGAAAATACACTGAATAATTTTCCGCACAGGATTTTCTACGATGCATTTACTATCTACCCCACTGGCAGTTCGGTACACTGGGGACCCCTGTGGACTCAAATGATCGCTACTCTCTCGCTCATCGCAGGAATGGGCAGTTACAACATGCAGACTGTGAACGCCATAGCCGCCTATCTGCCCGGTGTACTGGGTGCGCTTGTCGTTTTCCCGGTGTATTACATAGGAAAGCTGCTGTATAACAGGAGTGCGGGCCTGCTTGCAGCACTTATGATCACTGTTCTGCCGGGATTCTTCATGCGCTCAGTGCTTGGATTCACAGATCACCATGTCGCCGAGGTTTTTTTCAGCACTGTGGCAATGGCTCTCTTCATGCTTGCAATAAAAGCAGGCAGAGATAGGAATATAAAACTTTCAGGACTGAATTTAAAAGAAAATTTAAAAGAAAAACCGGTGTTGTACTCCATACTTGCAGGGATAATGCTTGCAGCATTCCATATAACCTGGCCCGGCGCTCTGTTCTTCATCATGATATTTTTGATATTTATATTTGTTCAATCCATAGCTGATCACTTACGGGGCAGGTCAACGGATTATATTGTTGTTGCTGCGGTTCCCATGTTTTTAATCGATTTAATTGCGGTGCTGCCATATGTTAATTTTAATTATGGTTTCGGAATAGCCAATTATTCATGGTTCCATATAGTTGTGCCCATCTCCGGCATGGCTGTTCCTGCAGCATTGAATATACTTTCAAAAGAGATTAATAAAAGAGGGTATAATCCCCTATATTACCTGCCCTCTCTTGTGGCACTCTTTGCAGTGGCGCTGCTGGGAGTAGGAATAATCCTTCCAAATTTGTTTACGTCCCTGATGGCAGCACCCGGTCTCGTCTTTGAAGTTCATACAGGAGGGGGTGCCACTGTTGGAGAGGGCAAATCAATTTTTACCGAACCTGGCTGGGTCTGGGGAAATTTTCCTGTGACCGGTTTTCCGCAAAACGATACCTGGGTGCTGGTGTTCATATTTATTGCCCTTGCCTATACAGGATACAGGGTT
>NZ_FZMP01000105.1 GCF_900196725.1 Candidatus Methanoperedens nitratireducens
GGTTGTACACTTTTTGGGGTTCACTCCAATGATTTTCCAAAAGATGTTCTCCGTGTTATGAAGATTAGCAAAAGCGAAAAGGCTATTTTGACTCCATTATCCAATCGAAAAATGGTTATAGAGCTGTTGAACTCAACAGCATGAATACTTTTAAATTTCATATCCAAGGTTTATTATCTACCAAAAACAAAACGTATTTGAATAGTGGGGACATTTCAATTCGTGAGGGTATAACAGAAAACTTAGGGGTTTTTCAATGACCGGTTAGACTTGTTTAGAGTTATACTCTAAGTTTTCTCCAGAGCGTAATGTAAGAGTCTCAAATACAATTAGGGGGGATAAATGAATTGAAAATAATCTTTGTTAATGCTGTTAATAGCAGTCTCTGGTAGGGGATGCCGCAGGCTTAAGCCAGTTCTATCTTTCTGAACTGATAGGAATATCGGAGGTGTCGGCATTACCACAATATGCAACCGCAGGCCAGACATTATATGGCAGCGGTTTTAATTGTGGCACATGTCATGTTAGCCCTGCAGGCGGGGGAGCACTGACGGCATACGGGGGTATGTTTGCGGCTCAACCAAATCACAACTCTGAACCCGGTACAACAGCAGCACTGACAGCTATAGGTAGCCCCTCCGGAGCACCAACAGCTACCATAACACCAACAGTTACTCCAACGCCACCTTCCGCCTTTGTCGCTAATCTCACAGGCAATGAAGAAGTACCACCGGTAAATACACCTGCCTGGGGCAATGCGACGTTTAACCTGAGCGACAACGGCACAGTATTGCAGTTCAATGTCACGGTAGCCAATATTACAGATGCAACGCTTGCACACATTCATCTGGCACCAGTAGGAGTAAACGGCTCAGTTGTAGTGGACCTGTTTACATGACCGACGAAAACTGGCATATTCAACGGCGTGCTTGCAGAAGGCAACATTACACAGGCGAATCTGACCGGTCCGCTTGCAGGACAGCCTTTCAGCTCTCTAATAGATAACATGACGAATGGTAGTACCTATGTCAATGTCCATACAATCCAGAATCCTGCAGGTGAAATCCGGGGACAGATACAGGTAGCGCAACCTTCGAATGTAACCTGACATTAAGAGTTTGAAAGGCTA
>NZ_FZMP01000120.1 GCF_900196725.1 Candidatus Methanoperedens nitratireducens
ATCTCATGGTCTTGGACAAGGACTGACCTTCGGAGATGGATGAATCGATTTATTAGTTGAATATCGGAAATTACTTATCAAACAGTCCACTAGCCTCTGCAAAAGCCGTCAGAGGCTTATGACCATAATCGGAGCGCAAATCGCGCCGCCGCTTTTCTATCCCCAGATTCGCCCGCAGAGAACGAATCAGACGATCAACATCTTCATGGGTTTCGAGCTTCATCTGTGGGACCTCCAAATTTTGATAAATTTTGCTCCGGAATACCCCCACCATTGAAAGCATCAACTATTTCCTGCCAGTCTTTTGCAGGCCTGCCAAAAGTCTTTTCAAACCTCCGGTACTCAGCTGCTACATGAGATCGGAAACCGAGAAAGCTTATAAACCCTCGATGGCAAACCCTGCAATGACGAGCCAAAGCTATACCCCCAGTTCCTCTAAGGACTTATTCATAGATTCAACAGTCGGATCGCTATACTCAAACCGATCAGCGAGTATAAACCTAAAAAATGCCTTTGGAATATCTTCATCCGGAATCTTCGAGATATCGTATTCATCTTCACCCTCAACCCCAGGCCAGCATGTGAACGCTCCATCTAAAGAGCCACCCATCATCCCATTAGCCAACTTAGACAACAGTGATCTCAAAACCTTGATATCAACACCAGTTACCCCTTTCAGCCGCTCATCACATATCTGCCAGGCTTTCAGGGACTCCTCTTTTTTCAGACCATTTTGCTCTTTATTATAGGCTTTTTCCTTCTTATCATAACATGCTACATCCAGGCAAACCAGAGATTTATCCTTACCCTTCTTACAACTATCACATGAAGAACAAGGCGTTTGATCCCATCTCTGAAGGTCCGTAGGTGTATCTACAGGGCGCAAGGTCCGATACATCCCATAATCTAACTTATCGGTATCGACTATTTTTTTAGTAACAAGCTCTTCCTTCTCTTTTTCCTTCGCGAGATCATACGCAGTTTGTGCAGCTGCAAGCTTAACAGAAAAACAGTCTTTATTTAAACAAAAGTCCCTTTTACCGCTACCATCATAATAACCCCTGACCTTAATTCTATCTGTGCAAACACACTGACTTTTATCAAAAAACTCCTCAAGCTTACGAATATCGTAAGAGAAACCATTAAGATCTGCAACATTTTTTCCCTGATAAAAAACCCGGGGAATTATTTGTGTTTCAAGATTGACAACAGATACCTCTCTCTTAGCATCGAAATGCCCTTTCAATTCCTTCATGATATCCTCAAAAACAGGATATCCAACAAAAGGTAACAAGATCTGAACATGAGCCGGAGATATTTCTTGCGAAATAATCAGATCCTTCAACTCCTGGGGAGCATCCAGCAGCCTGATCCGGTTGGCTACATACGCCTGGCTCTTTCCCATCTTCTTAGCGAGCTCCGTCTGAGTAATTACACCATCATCAAGGACCTGCTTGATCCCCTGGGCTTCCTCCAAAGGCGAGAAATCTTTCCTGTGCAGGTTACAATGAAAATCAGAAGCTTTGCATCCTGATCATTGATTTCCTGTACAACCACCGGCACAGCCTTTAACTCAAGCTCCTTAGCAGCTCTGAACCGTCTATGCCCACCTATAACCTGAAATCTCTCACCATTCGGACGAAGCAATATAGGCTCATGCGTATAAAAACCATTTTCCTTTATGCTCTTTAAAAGTCCCTGGTACTCCTCATCCTTGTAAGATTCCTCACTCCGCGGATTCCAGCCAGTTTCATCGATCAAACCGATATCCATCATCTGAACCGGCTTACTTACAAGCTTAAAATTAACTTTCTCCTCAGATTCTTTTTTTGAATCTTTCTCAACATCTTTCTTTTTTGCCAATTTATTCCCTCCTTTCCCAATCCACAGTATTTCCCCACAATACACAATATGTGGGAACATCTCCAAGAGTCCCTGAAGTTTTTACATTCACCTCACAAGGAGGATCACATTTCTTACAAACAAAAATATTTAATTTCATTCAGTCACCTTTTTTCTAAACAGATAATAATCATGCAACACATACGCCGCGCAATACAAAGCAACAGCGAGATACACAATACCGACAATTTCATCTAATGTAAAACTCACACGCTCACCTTCCCTTTCCCAATCCTCCGAACCTCGGCAATCGATAGAACAGCAGAGGGAGGACTTACTACGACCTGCCCCTGCAGCTCCTCGCGGACCAGATAGCCCGACTCGATCATAGACATCACACACCGCCAGATTGATTGCCTCTCAACTCCGGTATCGCGATGAATACGCTCAATAACGAATTTCAACCAGGACTTTAAGCCATGTTCATTATGAATCTTGCAAACAAGGTCATATATCCTACCTTCAAGACCGAATTCCTCAGAATGCGAATATACACGACGATAATCACGAAACATATGAGTCTTCTGAATAAGCTGAACTATCACAGGCTTGGCTTCATCAAACTCAAAATCCCTGCAAATATACAGATTTGAATCCGTAAATTTTCCTTTTAACCGACAAGTAACCCAAACCACATCTGCCCAATGATTTACCTGTTCAGTATCAGATAAAAATTCGACATTCTCAAAAAAACCGCATACAGTGCAGTTATGAGGTGACAACTTGGCAGGTAAGAAATTAGTCATTCAATAACTCCCAGGCTGCTTCATCCACAGCCTCCAAAGATCTCAGTATCCCGATAGCATCCATTATCGATGCACAACCCGCGATAAAAATCTATACGCTCATCAAGACACGAACCATCCGAAAAAAGCCGGAACTGCAACTGAAGATAAGATTTACAGATACCTTCCATACTTTTCCAGCAATTAAGGCAATGCCTTGTAGGGTCCATTACAATCACTCACACCTGGCCAACTCAGGCCACTTCTCCAAAAGTTCCTTCTCCCTGATCTTAACCAATCGCATTAGCTCACTATGAGGAGTTGTTTTACGATCCAGTCTCCCGGCAGCCCTCAACTCATTGCATACCTCATTCAAAGCCCTAATTTCAGCGTTTGAATGCCCACCATTCTTATCTGACATTCAATCCCCCACCACATACCAGCGCTTTTCATTAGAAGGAGGCAAGCCGGAGGGAACAACATCCTCCGGCTTAAATTCATCAGAAACAGGATGAATAGGGGAATCAAAATTCAAAGGTAATATATTTTCATCCTGTATTTGCTCATTTTCATGAGATGAAAAACCGGCAGCCGAAGCCACCGGCGACCCATCAAGAGTATCGCGGGAACCTTTTTGGATAGGTTGGATAGGAGCATTCACAGAATTGATCCCAGTTCCCGCGACTAACGGATAATCACGATTCCAGCAAGGAGCAATGCAATCAAAGCAGGATTCACAGCACATTATTGAATCAACCCCGCTTCCAGAAATGCTTTTCGCATATCCGCAGCGTCAATGAAAAGCTTATCCCATTTTCCTATCGTACCGGCACACGCAAGCCAACCAGATCTAGGAAAGTTCTCGATACACCATTCATCAATATAGAAAGACTCATAGCCAGTAGGACCGCCAATTATCGTGAATATCTTACGTGAACTGTCAGATGTAGAAGGCTTAATATGATATTCCAAATTCACGACAGAATCCTTACCGGTATGACAATTAGTCAAAATACCAATTATCATTTTCCTATCACTCATCTCCCATGCAGACTCTATTATCTGCTTAACCACCAAAGCAGGATCACCTTTCTTATTCAGAAAGTCCCAAATCTCCTGTTTAATATCGATCTCAATTTTGACCATATTAATTACCCCTGCACTTCTCAGCCTTCTTGAGCATCTCCCTGGCTTCCTCAAGCTTTTCATTACGGTATCTCAGGGATTCCTCAAGATTCAACAACTGAGCTCTAAGCGTAATCAACCGCTTCTCCTCTTTCTTAATATTCTCTTCCTGAAATCTTACCGTCTCCTCCCAGAAATCAAAGCAAACATGATCTGGCATATTCACAGCCCCTTGAATATCGCGGACCAAATCCTATTCTCCTCAATGAAAGCCTCCATTGCAACCTCATAATCAATATCAACTTTCAAAACACGCAGCGAACCATCGCACTCATCACATTCCTGAAAATCGCCACAGACACCGCCAAGGGCAGGACCAACAGGACAACCAGATGGCAATTAATTCACCGCCTTAATCGTCGGATCTTGAAACACAACTCGCCATCCTCATCGACAGCGATTTCACCATCAGCCTTATCGGTTTCATTTAACCCAAGCTGCTTGCTTGCAAAAGCCGGAACACCGACTTTGGTCTGACCAGTTCTCTTATTCTCAACAAAAGTAGTAACCATTCTACCGCCCCGCAAGCGCAGAAAAGACAAACGCAGGAGCCGAGAACCGGCCTTTTACAGTCACATTGAAACCTGAACCTGTGGAACTGATCAACACTTCTTCAGGCGGCAAATCCATATTCTGAAGAAGAAACTCTTTGAAAACAGGATCATTAGTGCTGAAAGTTAACTCACCTTCACCAGCGACAGGAGCTAGAGCTATAAAATAAAGTCCTGCCAAAGCCAAAATAATTATAATAAAAACCCCAACAGCTTCAATCTCATGCTCTTTCTCGCTCTTCTCGCGCTTAAAGCCACGAATTATGCTCTGCTTCATTTCAGATAATATCTCACCCATTTACTCACCTCCCCGGCAAGCTTCAGCCGAATCATTTACCGGGAGCTTCGTTTGAACGAAAGCAGTAGATAGCCCGTGCTCTTCAAGACAGTTCAACGCGAGATGAATAATAATCGGAGAATTACTGCGATTCTTACCCTGCTTAAGATACCCATCCCGCTTTTTAACAAGCTTATCGCGTTCTTCAATGAACCTGTTTATCCGTTCTCTGTCACCGAGCACGAGCTGCGACTTCGTTGACTCATACTTATATAAGTCAACCTCTTTTGAATCTACTACTTCTACCATAATCTGCATACCTCTTTAAATTTAGTCCGTCGTCAAACGAACACTCTAAACATTATCTCCAAAGTATATATATCTTTGGACATTGTCCATAAACTTTGGACAATCCTAATAAATTATATATATGAATAACATTAACAGGAAAGGGGCGCGGCAGAATGCGTCAACATTCTCAAGCGAATGGACATCTCTGAGGCAACTTACCATTGACTCACTGCATACCATCCATTCGTCAGCCGCGCCTACCTAACCTAACAAGCATTTAACATTATCATAAGGATTATAATAATTTCGGTAGCGTGGTGAAAGTATTATTGAAATTAATAATTAAACTACCAATCCGCAACACATACCATAATATAAAAAACAGCTATGACAAAATCTACAAATCCTTTAGACATAATTTTCGGATTCTTGATACTTATCTCTGGATTAATGTTATTCGGATATATCATTTACAAAAACATCACTTACAGAAAAAAAAGAAAATTTTATCATCCAAAAAAACTCCAACAATTCCAACTAGTAAAACATCAACCAGCTACACGACAAATGTCATCTCTATCATCTCCATCGTCTCAATCCATTAACATCCAATCGAACATAAAAAAAGGAGAATTATTTGAAGATTATATTTTAACCCTATTCAATAACTATTACACCATCGTTCCAAGAACGGAATCCTTTCCAGATTTCATCATAAAATACAACCCCAACAGAGAAACATTCGCAATTGAATGTAAATGGAAACAAGAATTATTTAATGAATCCTATAATATAAACGATAGAGAATTTCTTAACTATAAAGAATATCAGAAACAAAAGAAAATTCCTTTTTTCATGATTCTTGGACTAGATGGAACACCATCTAACCCTAATTACATATTCATAATACCACTTGAAAGACTCAAATACCCTGATATAAAAAATCATTATCTAAACAAGTTCAAAAGACCAAACACCAATAAACCTTTCTGGTATGATCCAATCAGGAAGCAACTAACCTAATAAAAACATAAAAACATAAAAACAAAATCTTATCCGAGAACACTTTTTATTTTCCATAGAGTTCCCATAGATTTTACATTAACTTCAAACGCGCCACGCATTTGCTGGAACTCGAATAGCCTTTATTTCCCTTTTTCCAATAAAGTTAAACGCTTATCCATTCCGCCAAGTCGATCCTTGATATCACGGATGTCTTTTTTAATACTCTCAATATCTCCAATCGCGGTGTCGATTTTCTGCAGCAACCTCCCTATCTTTAAACCGATCGCTACTATCGTAACCGCTGCACCAAAAAAGGTAATCAACTCAAACAGGAGAGAAGAAACCATACTATTAAATTAACCCAAGCAGCCTGGCTATCATGGTTAACAATCCCAAAAACATAATTGCTACACCAATCCAGAATAGCACATCTGTATAATCAAATTTATTAACTTTTTCTACCGTAGTCATAATCTATCTTTATCATGTTTTTTCTATTTAATCTTATCCTTACTCATAGAACAGCCCACACCGCGCCGCGCATTTGCTGGAACTCGGTATCACCGAAGCCGCGCGGGTCTTGCATCGATCAGCACAGATGAGCCGCCGACCAGGGTTTGCTGGAACCTGCCAATAGACTCTTTTCGGGCTGCTCTGTCGAGCAGTTCTTGACGGACTTAATTCTTAATTCTTAATTCTAAGCCGCTGCGAGCCTTTTTTCGATATCTGCTAATAATTAAGTCTTTTTAATGAATTACTAAAATCCACACACCTGCTATTACTTCAGTATATTCACGTTTGTATGGTTGAGCTCACCAGCTTCTCGGAGGGTATTGATAAAGGCAATGCTCACGGGACTTGATGCGCTGCAGCGCAGATAAACAGAGCAAAACCATTATCATACCCATCCTGCGATGCGTTCGCACGGAGAACAGGCGCGGCATACACCGCGCTTTCAAGATTTGATATCCAAGCTGAAGCCCCGCAAGGCGAGTGAAGGGCTTCAGCCCAGGAGTTGATTAAAATGGAATATGAAGAACTATACCAGAGAGGCATCACCGAACAACATATCGATAACCTCATGAGAGCCACTAATATTACTGATAGATCTCTCGCAGAAGAGAGAATCAGAGAGCTGTTCCCTGTAATCAGGCCACTCTAATTTTTTTTGTACATCTAAACACGCTCAGACGCCGCAAGGCTATAGCAGGGCAAGCCCTACTATTTTTAAGTAACCTTACAGTTACCTACCTCACGTTTAAGCCGGTTTGGAGAGTCATCTCCCCAAGAACAAGGTTCTATAAACCAGACTATAGCAAGAATGCAACCAATAATATCTCGGATATCAGAACCGCTCATCACGTTATCGCAAGCTACCACTAACTCACTACATTAATCCTCATGCACAGCCTTCTTGCTTACGCTGGGGACGTATCCCCAGACCTCTCTTCTTGGAGGATGAACCCCCCAAACCCCTCTTAAACTTCCCCGAGGGATAGCTATAGGGGAGCTGGAGAACAAAGTTCCAGCGTTCCAAGCCCGATGCATAAGCAAGCTTATCCCATAACTCCCTACCGGACTCCCTCTCGCCGCCCCGATTCACCCTCGCACCAAATAACCCCGACTACCCAATCAAGAAAACCCTGCGGGGCAATTTAATAATAGCGTCAAGAAGGCTAGAAGTATAGATATTCATGATTCAATCAATTGGTTGTGTAGAAAGATTGGCTAAAATTCATATCGTTTCACGAAAAAGCCAGCTTCATACACTGGTTTTAAAGAATGCAAAACGAATTCCAGCCAAAGTTTGAACACGACCAATCAATTTTATTTCTTTATTCGGTTTCACGGATTCAAAATACTGTTACATCCAATAGGGCAAGTCCATGAATGTAACGCATTTGGATTCCATGTTTTGCCACATTTCTCACACATCAGGATTACACAGCTTTCCAATTCCAGTACTCTAATTTTCGATGCTCTCAGCTCCGCCAATTGATTTTCAGGAATTTTCATTAACCACCTTCCATTTCTATATAGTTTCTTTGCAGATTTATATATTTCGCTGTCAGTTTAAGATAAATACACTGTGATAGAAAAGTCAACTACGGCTGGCATCTTATCATAAACTTTTAAGCAGTTGTATTTACAAGATTCATGTAAATAAAACTTATAAAGTGCTATAATACCACAAAAATCCACCACAAGCATTCCCATATCAAAAGAGATGAAATTGTAAATGTTACACTGGTTCGCTGCAAGCATGAAAGCGACTAAATCTAATTGATAAACCTATGAATTAGTAACTCCTATTTCAGGCAGTAGATAATGATATGCGTTTATACTTTCCTGTACGTCAAGAAATCACTTTGATTTCTTTTCAATCAATATCGACATAGATCAGCTCTCTACCTTCCACACTATAAAAATCAGACCAGACTCTCACAGTACCATCTCTAGGATTATATGTTATCTCTTCCCTAATACCAATATTCTTAGAAACAGCCTGCCAAGAACTAACGGTATTAAACGAACGTATTTTCTTCAGTTCTCTACAATTTCGTAAATACTCCATTGCATGTTCATTTATACAATTCAACTTCTTATTAACACTCGGATAAATAACTCCAGCTTTCCACCTCAACTTATATGGCGAAAATGTATAAA
>NZ_FZMP01000049.1 GCF_900196725.1 Candidatus Methanoperedens nitratireducens
TAGCCTCGTGCTTTTCTACCCTTGTGATGCTTCCTTCCACGATTCTTGCTTTTCTCTTTAGATAGTTCGACTTCTCCACCGTCTGACTTAAATCGTCAATAGGAAGCTCTATCTTTCCAACATTATGAAGAATCAGATAACCCGTATCCTCTATGAGTTTCCTCACATTTACACCATCCACATATACATGTTTCTTGGATGCTATAATCCGCCCAAGAGTTGGTTCCTCTCTGAGCAATTTTCCAATACGGTTAAGGATACTAATGTTTTTTCTGAGTCTGTTAATCCTTTTCTTCCCAAGTGGTTTTGTGGATTTGTGGAGAATTCTACCAGCAGCCACCACACCAAAGCTTAAGTAAACCATGCCTGCTGCCACTCTACTTGTGGTATGACCATTTCCAGAATATAGTTTAACACTTCCGTTGCAGATTTCCTGAACCTCTTTCATAACTTCAACAACATTCATGGCTTCTGTATCTGTTGATCTGCACCCATATGAAAAAACAGGAAGCATATCAACGGAAACTGCTCTTAAATCTGCCATGCCAATCGTATGGTATCTTCCATGATATGTTGCAAGGATACTCTTTTTTCTTCCTTCAATACCGATTGTGTCTAAGATTACTGCCTCAACTTTATTTCCACTCAGACTCTCCATACAGCGATGGATGAATTTAAATTCCAGTCTCAAAGCAGCCTCAGTGGCATATCTTTGTATGAAATACCTGAGATTCCAGAACCTTTCAGAATCTCTATATCTCAGGTTCCTTCCCAGAAAGCCTATGGCATCGTAAAGCCTTTCCGCAAAATCGTCTTCAGTATATTCCATATTGAACATGCCATCTGTTTGTTGTTTGAATAGGGCAATATGCTCATCGAACCAGCCAGGGGTATTCTCTCGGACATGCTTTGAAACTTCCATAAGCACACTGGACAGGTCAACCCATGCTGGTAATGTCAAATCCTCTATTTCTTCATGAATGTTCCCTGTCTCACAAAGTGGTGAGATGTCCACCGAGAAAGTACCTGCTATTAATTGCTCCAGAATTTCATTTGTAAGGAATCCAGCTCTTTCTTCAGCTCCAATTTCGTTCATTCTGGAGCCGATATTTTGGAAACAGTAGCTGCCTTTAAATGTGGTTTTTCCATGTCGAATGTATTCTACAAGTCTATCTACAGCAAGAAATTGTGCAATATCCTCGTTGCTATCCCCGATCACTCTTGTAAGAGTTGGATCTCTTGTAAGTCTTCTTTTAGTTACTTCATCAAGATACTCCCATGTCGTCTCACCTGAAGCCAATTTGTAAAAATTCAATCCTTCGTTTGTATGAAATATAATATCATTTCCAAGTGTGTTCACCAGATTTTCAATCACTTTCAGGATGAGTTGACAACTTTCTTTATGTCTCCTCAAAAGTACAATTCTGGCTTTTATGTCCTCAGAAACTGTTTCTGAGAGGGAATGCAGCTTTTCCATGTCTGGTGAGGATTTCTGAATGTTTTCTCTTATCGTTGCTCTCGTTAAGTCAAGTGCCTTTTTTCTGAGTTCATTCTCTACCTTCTGCCTGGAAGCATTCATTGACTGCTGAATTCTGCCCCTCCGATGAATGATTTCTTCGAGAAAAAGGTCTAAACATTCTACCACAAATGCAGTTTGTATTTCAAATGTAAGCCTTGCTTGAACATCTTCCAGTCGGTCAGGTGGTATCGAAGTGAGAAGGCTTCTAAGTTGTCTTTCTCGATTGAGAAGTTCAGGATAAAACAAGATTGGCTCTACTTCATATACTGAAAAATATGCTCTGGCTGAAGCCCATCGATCATAAATTGCTTGTATATCTGCTCCGCCATATGTTTTTAGGTCAGAGTAAGTGAATACTGTTGATAACGAATTTCGGGCATCATCGACAGAATATGTTAAAGGAATTTTGATGTTTTTACGCACAAACCATGTAAAAGATGACTCTTTATCGAATTGTTTGATTCCACGGTAGAAAGTCCTTTTTGTAATGTGAGGTATTTCTGCACTATTCCTTTCTTTGTTAAGGTCGTCTAATATGTATTTTTTGACTTCAAGTGGGTTATTATCACGTCGGATTTCCATCTCCACAAATTCATCAGGAGTTATAGCTGGCTTATGTATCCCAAGATAGCGTAAAGATGCAAAGTCTGAATCTTCTTTCAGCCATTTACCCAGTACCTTTTTAAGACCAAATAATGTCACATTTAATTCATTTGCAAGATTAAAAAGATCAGTCCCAAAATACCCACCATACTGTTCTTCCAATTTTCTGAGATATGCGAGCACGTAATCACGATCTATCTTCATGAGGCGGTAGAGAACAAAGGAAGCCTAATAAATTTATTTAAATATTATTTTAACAAAAATTACAAAGTTGCATACTTGGCACTAATGAAGGTACAACTCCTATGTAACCTGATATACTGCCGTGGACACGGAATTGAACTGGGAACTCCAAAAATAACAACTCGAATTATGAAACTCTATATTGGTTTGTATCTTAACGATGTTACTAAAGAATCAATTGCAGACCTGATTGAAAACCGGAATAGCGTAAGCTATCGATTTTTTATTGAAAATCCTAAATTCCCATCTTTTTAGGC
>NZ_FZMP01000009.1 GCF_900196725.1 Candidatus Methanoperedens nitratireducens
TACTTAAAATCAGCGGAGTTAAGGTTTAACTTTTCTTTCAACTGATCGATAGGTTGTGGGTAATGACCTGCATTCCTGAACTTAGCGGTGTATATCGCTTTGGCAGAACAATGATTATAACACGTCCAGCACCCAAAACACTTGCTCATGTTAAAAATAGGCTTCGGAGAGCATTTAATTGCTTTATACGGGCATAATTTTTCACACAGACCGCACCCTGTACAAAGCGACTCGTCAACGTATTTTTCTCCCATATCTTCCCGTGCTTTGGTAAAAGAATAAGCTGGCATTAGACTGTTCAGCAAACCAACTCTTATTTTCTTTATCTGGAGTTCATTGCGATTTTCAAGACAATATACGAGATAATCTAATTCAGAAATAAATTTGTTAAAATTATTTATTTCATTTTCGTTTGGCGCCTGCTCATTACCCCTACCTCTGGCGATCATAGGAGGATAGCTTTCCGGTGTATGAAGCGAATGACCTGCAATAACTTTAAACCCTTTAGCTGTAACTGTTTTATCAAGAATTTTAAGGGTCTTCCCGCTGATGAGACCATATGTATTAAAAACAAACGCAGGTTTATTGCTCTGCTGTGGCAATTTTTCTATAAACATCTGGACAATATACGGAATACCTAAAAAATTTGTGAATGTGGCAAAGCCTGCAAGATCATACTTTTCTAATGAAGGGATGCCGTCCGTAATAATATTGAAAAGGTCAAACTCAATATTTTTTACCTTTCCCTTGATATACTGGCAGGATAATTTTGTATTGCCTGAGCCTGAACAGTAGCAAATAATCCCTTTCATAATAAAATAATTACTTCTCCACCATCAGCTTCCTTACAGGCTCAAGTATCTCGTTCATATACTCAGCCGCCGCCGCCTTCAAGTCCATCGGGTGAAGCTGCCGCGCCGCAAAGTCGGATTCAAGCGCCTCGTAGCTGTTATAATGCAAATCGCCGCCGTATTTTTCGGGGCGTTTCACCACTATTTCAGGATAGCGCGGCATTATATGGTACTTCAAAAGGCTCAATATGGGATTGTCCTTAACTTCACCCTCCACGCAGAACGCCCCTTTCATTTTCTTTTTGATATCCTCAGGCGCATCGTCCACTGAGATGTAATTGCCCTTGCTTGAGGACATCTTCTTGCCGTCAAGACCGGGGAGGATAGGGGTATGTATGCATATCGGCGAAGCGTATCCAAGCTCGGGCAGCCCTTCCCGTGCCAGCATGTGTATTTTCCTCTGGTCTATGCCGCCAACTGCAACGTCCACGCCCAGGTGGGCTATATCAAGCGCCTGCATAAGGGGGTATATCATCTGCGATACTTTGGGGTCCTCGGCATTGCGGCTAACCTCATCCATGCTGCGCTTCGCCCTGTTCAGCGTGGTGCTGCGCGCCAGTTTCAGCACGTCCAGCATGTAGCCGGGCTCTAACTGGTATGATGAGCCAAGGACGAAATTCGTATTCTTCTCATCAAGACCGAGAGCGATAAAGCATCTCTTATTATAATCCGCTATCTTCCTCACTTCGTCCATTGTCCCTTTTTCGTTAAGGTATGCGTGTATATCCGCAAGCAGCACGGTTAGTTTAAAGCCTGCCTGCTGAAGGTCAAGGAGCTTGTTCACTGTGAGCACATGACCCATGTGTATCTTTCCGCTGGGCTCATAGCCAGCGTAAGCTGAGGGTTTTTTATCCGAACTGATCAATGCTTCCAGCTCTTCTTTTGTTACAACCTCTTCCGTATTCCTTGTAATTAGCGCTAATTTGTCCATAATCTCAAACTCCTCTGGCTCAAAACCTGCGGTTCTATGCGGGGCATACACATAAATTCTGCGGATTGTAGCATGAACAAACATTTAAACCGTACTAATGCTTAATAACCTGATTCTCATTAGGAAACACAGATGCTTTCTATCATCATACATCCGCAGGATTCAAAGCTTGCAGTCCTGCCTATCAAAGACAATGCTAAAGAGCCTGTATTCTACGGGATACTGACTTTAAAGAAAACCCCAAAAGGCTCCCGCGCAGGCAAATTCAGGATAAGGAAAGGAGAAAAAGAGGAGTTCAGGGCGCCGGCTGAGGTCATAGAACTCCTGCGCCTTGCCGATGGGATTCTTATTGCTGAAGGGAACGAAAGATCCGAAGCAGAATTTAAGGAGTTGCTTGCAGCGTACCAGCTTGATTACGGTTATACGAACGCATGCCGCCTGTGCCTTCTTGCAGGCAGGTATACCCGGGTAAATAGTGATTCCATCCGGTTCCATGATGAGCATGTGTGCGAGGATTGTGCGAAAAGAGAGGTGATGAAGGAAGCAAGTACTCACAAGATCGGAAAGCATGGGCAGGAACGGCTTATCCGGATATTGCTCGGCACAAGGGATCTTGACAGGGTGCTTGCGATGCTAAGCCCTGAAAAACTGGATTCCGGGTTGACAAGGTTTGATACGATGGAGGCGAACTGGGTTGAGAGTTCAGTAAAAGTAAAAGACCTGCCTGTGCATGAAGAACTAAAAAAGATACTCCTTCATCAACTTGAAGAACTTATGCCTGTCCAGGCGCTCTCGGTAAAAGCCGGGCTTCTTGAAGGGAAAAACCAGTTGATAGTCTCAGCCACGGCAACGGGGAAAACGCTTGTCGGGGAACTTGCCGGTCTTCAGAACATCCTCTATAATAAAGGCAGGATGCTCTTCCTCGTCCCTCTTGTCGCGCTTGCGAACCAGAAGTACGAGCAGTTCACAAAACGCTATTCTTCCATCGCTTCTACGTCCCTTCGCGTGGGGACAAGCCGCATAACAAAAGGTACAAAAGGTGTACGGACTTCACTTTCTTCCGATATAATCGTGGGTACGTATGAAGGGGCAGATTTCATCATAAGGTCTGGCAACGCAAAAGCGCTGGGGAAAATCGGTACTGTGGTGATAGACGAGGTGCACATGCTTGAGGACAAAGAAAGAGGGCACAGGCTTGATGGTCTTATCGCGCGCCTGAAATTCATTTCCCCGGACACACAGTTCATTTATCTCTCAGCCACGGTCGGGAAGCCGCAGTGGCTTGCAGAAAAACTGGGCGCTGCGCTTATAGAATTTGAGGAAAGACCGGTCCCAATCGAGCGCCATCTTATCTTCTCGCCTGAATATGAGAAAAAAAGACTGATCGAGCGGCTTGCAAAGCAGGAATACGATAAGAGTTCCTCCAGGGGTTTCAGGGGACAGACCATCGTATTTACCAACTCGCGCCGCAACTGCCATATGCTTGCTGACAGTCTCTCTATTAAAGCGATGCCTTACCATGCAGGGCTTTCTTATAACGAGAGGAAAAGAGTGGAGGAGCAGTTCGGGAAAGGGAAACTGCCTGTAGTGGTGACAACTGCGGCGCTTGCTGCCGGTGTTGATTTTCCCGCCTCGCAGGTGATATTCGAATCCCTTGGGATGGGCATAGAATGGCTGACAATACGCGAATTCCAGCAGATGCTCGGGCGCGCCGGGAGACCGGATTACCATGACCGCGGCAAGGTTGTGCTGCTGGCAGACCCTGAGAAGAGATTCGGAAAAGGAGACACTGAAGACGAAGTCGCTTTTAAGCTGCTTAGGGGGGAACTTGAACATTTCGGCGTTGAATACGGGGAAGACGAGATGCTTGAGGAGACGCTTTCCAATATTGTGGTTGCCCGGAGGCTTTCTGATATAAGGAGGATCAACGGATTGCTTCTCGGTAGCGGCGATCTTGATTATTTGCTGGATAAACTCACAGAGTACGGATTTATTGAAAAAGCCAGCGGGGGATTATCCCCGGCGGAACTCGGGCGTATTGTGGCGGCGCATTTCCTGAGCGTGGAGCAGACATTCCTGATAAAGGATGCCGTACTTAAGGGACGTGAGCCACTGGATATAGTTACAGGGCTTGATGTCATTGATGCTGTTTATTTCAAGTATGCCTCGCAGTTGTCCGATGCCCTCGGGACCGATATCCCGACAAGGGTTTTCGGCGCGGGGCTTGACATCGTTTTCTCAGCCGACGGGATATCAAAGCTTAAAGAGAACCTGCGCCGCAGCGCGCTTGATTTTGCACGGGAGTTCATGGCATGCAGATGTAAGGATTCGCCTTACTGCGGCTGCGCTGAGAAGAAATTCTCGGCAATGGTCGTTGAGCTGTGTGCCGGGGGACTGTCGCCTGATGGGATTATCTCCGAGCTTACGAAGCGGTACGGGGTTTATGCGTATGCAGGTGATATGCTCAACTACCTTGACCAGGCAGCGAGGTCTCTTGAAGCTGTGGAATTGATCGCAGGGATATATGGCAGGAAGGAACTGAGCATGAAGGCAAGGGAACTGAGGGAGAAGATGGAAGGGTAAAGTCCGGGCTTTTGTTACGTACCCCGGAAAACTTATCACATTATAATGACATTAATTGAATCATGGTGCGTATAGGCAGTCTGGCTCTTGACAGGTCAATAGTGGCGTCTTTAGGGAAAAATCCCGTTAATTCGGCAGCCGGTGCCAAAAAGCTCGGCGCAGATATCCTGGAGTTAAGGATCGACCTCCTGGATTCGGATGCACGCCAGGCGCTTCTGGATGTAAAGAAGACCGGCATGCCGGTCATTATTACCAACCGGATGAGAGAGGAAGGGGGCGCATGGGCGGGGAGCGAAGATGAGCGCATCCGTACCCTGGTCTCTTTGCTGCCTCTTGCCGATGCTGTCGATATAGAACTTTGTGCGGAAAAAAGGGAGCATGTCGTTGAAAAAGCCAGAAGTGCCGGCAAAGCCGTTATAATATCCACGCATGATTTCAAGAAGACGCCGGAAACCAGGGTTATGACCGGGATGCTCAAGGAATCATTCGAGGCGGGAGCGGATATCGCCAAGCTTGCTGTTATGCCGGACTCGCTTGAGGATGTGCTGCGCCTGCTGGAGGTCACTCTTCACGCCAAGGGAGCGGTTTGCACGATAGCGATGGGCGATACCGGGCGCCACTCGCGCATCATTGCGCCGGTTTACGGCTCGGTCATGACGTACGGGTACGTGGAGAACGCCACAGCGCCCGGGCAATTGCGTGTAGATGAATTAAGGGCTATCCTGAAATTGCTCTGAGCCGCGCTGTATTCACGATTGTACGAGCCTGATAAGGTTCTCGCGACCTTTTTTTATTTTCTGGATTACATTCTTATCATGAAGCTGGTTCAGCGCAGCGCTTACTGTTGACCTGGGGATATCAAGCTTTTTACCTATCTCGGACTGGTAAAGGGATCCGCCGCTTTCGTTTAAGAGTTTTATTATCCTTTCCCGGACATCCATCATAGCCTCTTCTGTGAGAGCTTCCGCGACAGGCTCGATAGCAGCATCTATTACCGTGTTTTTCCCGCGGGCTTTACGCTTATAAACGAACGCGGCTATGATAAAAATAACAGAGACGGCGATTACCGGCGGCATCCAGGACGAGGAAGGCATGGAAAGGATAACCGCAGGTTCGCCTGCTTTGAACGAGCGAAGACCGTACCACACCATGCCGTCGCGCACCTGGTCAGGCTGCGGCTCTACCTGCTCGATAGTATAGCCGGAAGGATACTGGATTATCAGGGTGTTGTCCTTTGACAGGTACAGCCCGCCGATGAAAACATCGCCGATATTGAGGTTTTTATCAGGGTCAAGCTTTGCAAAATTTACCCAGGTGAATGAGTAGCGTACTACACCGAACGTTCCAGTGGGCGCAGATTCAACTTTTGCATCCCCTGTAAAGCCCCCGGCTGCCATTTTCCTTGATGTGGCGTTCGCCGCCTCTGAAACCGACTTCTGCATCAGTTCTTTGAAATCGTTGAGATGAACCGGGTTCAGTTGTTTTGTATAATTATCAAAAGAGTCAAAATCTTCCGTTGATACGAGCGGGGTCCTGTATTCGACATACCATACTGCATTGCCGCCCTCGTTGACGTTGATCGTATATGTTATCTTATAATCGTTCACGGGCGCAGCACTGGCAATGTGGACTAACAATAAAAAAACCAGAGAAATATACAAAGCCTTCAGTATCATATTTCACAGGTGTATATATTTAGTAGTATAAATACTCAGCTTTGAATATTGACTTAAAAGGATGGAAAGATAGGTGAAAAACTCACCTATCTTTTTCCTTGTTTTCACGTCTTTCTTGTTTTATTGCCGTTTTCTCCTCTCTTATCTCCTCTTGCAAATCCTCCTTCTCCTCTCTTATCTCCTTCTTAATCTCACGAGTCGCTTGTTTTATTGCAGCTTTCTCATCTTTCTTATTTTCTGATACTTTTGTCATATTCTCAATTTCAAGCGCATTTGTTACACTCTCGATTGTTAGGGCATGGAGATTCATATAAATCCCATCAACGATACCATCCCTGCTGGTAGTGTTCAACAACGGGAACTTATATTCGGCTTCGACCAAGGAGAATCCTTCCCCAATCTTGGCTTCAGCTTCAAGTTCGGTATTTAACTCTCCGTCGTCCATATTTTCGATGGTCAGTAGAGTGTTGATATTCTCTGCACTCAACTGGAATTTATCCAGGATTTCATTCGCTATGGTAAAATTCGTGACGTTGTCGGACCTGAAATTAACTTCGACTTTGACTTCCGTATCATTACCAAGGATTTTTGCTTTAATCTCTAAACGTCCTTCTTTACTTTCTTTTCTCTCCTTTCGCTCCGATATCTTCTTCTTAAACTTTTGTTCAAGTTTCAGGCTGTTATTGTAAGCTCTCTGAAGTCCTGTACTGTTGGGGTGTGAAGCAAGAAGCTGTTCCAGAATTACCTGGTGTTTTGCAATCATCTGCTGTGCTTTGATAAGTCCAGTATCTTTATCGGAAAGTTTAGACACTGAATCGTTTATATCATCGGATTTTGCTCCGTACTCAGCAAGTGCTTTGTTTGCTGCATCAATATCATTCCTTTTGAGTGCTGCTCTTGCTTCAGCTATCCTCTTTCTTGCATGTGCTACCTGCTTTCCGAGTTTTTCACTCGTATTGTAGGTAAAGGTCTCACCGATATTCTCAAATGCTATTGTTAATCCGTATAATGCATTTCCAGGGCCGACTAGACCTTCATCTAATGTTCCATCATCTGCTGCTCCTGCAGTTGCTGTACTAGTTGGTGTAGCAGTAGCAGTTAATGTTTCAGTTGGAGTCCCGGTTGTGTTTGCTGTTGATGTCTCGTTGCTCGTAACATTTTCTGTGGCGCCAGCCATGCCCATAGTAAAGGTTAGCACCAACAGGATTATACCTGCCAGAAGTATGTTACTTAATCCCGCCTTAAATATTCTTGACCATGTGTTATTTGTTTCTTTATGGCTCTCATCCCATTGCGGGTGGAAGGGATTAAAGCCCGAAGAATTCTCAATCTCATATCCTTTTTGGATATTTTCTGCCATATTATCACCTTGCGGCATGTCGCCGTGATACCTGATAAAACTCCCCGGAATATAAGCATACTTACTGTCTTAATAGTATTATAAAGTACAGGATTGTCCTAAAAAGCTACAGAACGTTCATGATAGTCCGGAATACTTTAAATGACGCTAATAACCAGGAAAATAACCAGAAAAGCTATTAAAACTTTGGTAGAATATATTATCAATAGTTCTAAATATTGTAAACACTAACTAAGAGTAAAAAGGAGATACGATGGAACTTAAAGTACAACCGCTTCAAATCAAAGCAGGGAAGTATAAAGTAGTGCTTAATACGGAAGATGCAAGGGAACTGGGGGTTCATGCCGGCGACCGCGTGCAGCTAAAAGACCACAGCTACCTGACCGCGATCGTGGAGACAGGAGATATGATTCCTGCCGGTACCGTCGGGGTATACCAGGAGTGCTGCGAAAAGCTGGGGAAAGTATGTCCTTTGACTATAAAGCTCGTCCCTACTTCCAGACCGAATTCCGTCGGTTTCATTAAAAAAATGATGGACCGGCAGAAGCTGACACAGGAAGAGATTTACCAGATCATACAGGATATGGTAAGAGAGAACCTTACGGAGATAGAATTGGCGGCATTTGTTACAACTTCATACATTCACGGGATGACCTCGGATGAGGTCGAGTGGCTCACAAGAGCCATGATCGATACGGGTGAAAAGATCGAGTTCGATACCCACCCTATTATGGACAAGCACAGCATAGGCGGTGTGCCCGGGAACAAAATATCGTTGCTCGTCGTGCCTATAGTTGCAGCGAACGGGCTTCTCATACCCAAGACCAGTTCAAGGGCGATAACAGGCGCCGCAGGGACAGCAGACCTCATGGAAGTGCTTGCGCCGGTCGAGTTCACAGCCGAAGAGATAAAAACCATCACCGAGAAAGTAGGCGGCGTGATAACGTGGGGAGGCGCAACGAATATCGCCCCTGCTGACGATAGACTGATACGCGCTGAATACCCTCTTTCCATCGACCCGCGCAGCCAGCTTCTTGCATCCATAATGGCTAAAAAAGGCGCTGTCGGGGCGGATTGCGTTGTTATTGACATTCCCACGGGCATAGGGACAAAGGTTCCGACGATGGATGAAGGAAAAAAGCTCGCCAGGGACTTGATCGAGCTGGGCGAGAGGCTGGGGATGAAAGTAGAATGTGCAATGACGTACGGTGCATCCCCGGTCGGAAGGACGGTTGGTCCTGCCCTCGAAGTCCGGGAGGCGCTGAAAGTGCTGGAGACCATGCAGGGACCGAACAGCCTTATCGAAAAGAGCACAGGTCTTGCGGGTATTTTACTTGAGATGGGCGGGGCTGCTGCAAGGGACCACGGGAAGGAGCTTGCGATGGAAACGCTGCGCTCAGGCAAGGCGCTCAATAAACTGAAAGAGATAATAGAAGCACAGGGCGGGAACCCGAATGTTACGCATACCGATATCAATCCGGGTGAGCACAGGGCGGAACTTGCTGCGCCGGCTGACGGCTACGTCATTGAATTCAATAATAAGCGCATCGTCGAGATCGCCAGGCTCGCCGGCGCGCCGACAGATGATGGAGCTGGCGTCTGGATTAATAAGAAAAAAGGCGAGATTGTTAAGAGAGGCGAGCCGCTGATAACGATATTCGCAGACAAGGGCTGGAAGCTCACCAATGCCATAAAAAACGCAGAGAGCGATTATCCGATCATCGTGGAAGGCATGCTGCTTGAGCGCGTCCAGTCAGTAAGGGTCATATAGAGCTATTTCACAAAATCGCTCTCAAGCTTGAGCGAATAGAAGAAGATGACATCGCCCTCAGGCACCTCTTTCCAGAGACCTTTATCAACGCAGCCTTCGCCAAGCTCCTTGACCAGTCCTTCATATGTGACCGCGCCGATCTTATCGATGTTCACAGCCATGCTCTCAAACCTTCCATTGCTTGCATTGCGCACCCTGTAAATCCCTTTGTTGAAGAACCTGGAAGATATCAGGGTGGTCTTACCGCTTTCCATCGCTTCCTTTATTTTAAGCTCATCAATGTCAAGGACGTTCCCTATCCTCTCGATTTCAAGTTTGAATTTCAATGTAGTGTAGTTCAACCCGATCACCTTTTGAGTATGTAATTGCGTGTATTTAATGTTTATCGGAAAGTGGTATTTCGATTTCCATAAATTCCTGTGCGATTTTCACGTTTCCAAATATGTTTTTTGCATCCCGCATAAGCAGCTCCGTGCTTTCGGAGTACCTTGAACTGATATGGGTCAGCACAAGTTGCTTTACTCCTGCTTCTCTGGCAAGATGAGCGGCTTCCCCGGCTGTCGTGTGCTTTGTTTCAAGAGCCCAGTCGTGAAGTTCATCAGCCAGCGTCCCGTCATGGATGAGCAGGTCTGCACATTCGCTCTCTTTTGCAAGAGATTCGCAAGGACGCGTATCGCCGCTGTATACGAGTTTCCTGCCGGGTCGCCCCGGTCCCACCACTTCGGAAGGCATTATTACCCTGCCATTTATGGTAACAGGCTCACCTTTCTGTAACTTTGAGAACAGGGGTCCGACCGGGATCCCAAGCTCGATAGCTCTTTCCCGGTTGAACCTGCCTGTGCGTTTTTTCTCTTCAAGGACGTAGCCAAGGCTTGGAACACCGTGGTCTGTGGCTACAGCCCTGATGATATAATCCCCTTTATCGATAACATCCCCGCCCTCAAGCTCGTACGGGTTTATCTGGAAGCCGAGTTTGTAATAGCCAAGTTCAATAAGTAGCCTTACGAATTGCTTCGTCCAGCGCGGACCGTATATATCCAGGGGTTCGGTGCGCCCGTTGAACGACATGGTCTGGATAAGCCCGGGTATGCCTAAAAAATGGTCAGCATGGAAGTGCGTAATAAATATCGAGGTGAGCTTCATGCCCGTCTTTGCGCGCATCATCTGCTGCTGCGTTCCTTCGCCGCAGTCAAACAGCATCATCTCCCCGTCCCTGTTGATAAATATCGCAGAAGGGTTGCGATTTATGGTAGGGAGCGTCCCGCCTGTCCCGAGAAAAATTACACGAAGCATAAAGTGCTTAATTGCGTTGGGGATTTAAATAGGTCACTTAGCTTTAAATGAAAAATTACTTCTGTACATTAAATTATCATATTACTCCCAGTTATCTCTTTCGAGGGTAAATATTATATATGGTAATGTTCTATTATGCACTGGTGAAGTTTAATGAGTCGTGTCATCGGTTTGAAATGCAGGGAATGCGGTGCGGAATACCCTGCTATTATCCAGAATACATGTTATGAGTGCTTCGGGCCTCTTGAAGTCAATTACGACTGGGATTATATTTCAGATAATATCAGCAAGGAAAAAATCGCGGCAGGACCGAAATCCATATGGAGGTATGCCGACCTCCTGCCTGTTGAATCGGAGAGGCGCATTGATCTGGGTGCGGGTTTTAACACCCTTCACCATGCAGACCGCCTAGGCGCAGCGCTCGGTCTAAAAGAACTTTATATCCTTGACGAATCAGTGAACCCGACAAATTCATTTAAAGACAGGGTTACTTCAGTGGCTCTTTCAAAGGCTCTTGAATTCGATGTCAAGGCTGTGGGATGCGCAAGTACGGGCAACCTCGCAGCGGCAGTTGGCGCGCACGCGGCAAAAGCCGGATTACCTGCATACATCTTCATCCCGGGTACAATAGAGCTTGGCAAGATAGTCCAGATGCTGGTATATGGTCCCCATGTGATCGCAGTGGAAGGGACATACGATGATGCCAACCGCCTTGCAAGCGAAGTGGCGGATTCTCATCCGGACTGGGCTTTTGTTAACATTAACATCCGCCCGTATTACACGGAAGGCTCAAAGACACTGGCTTATGAGACTGCCGAGCAGCTCGGCTGGCAGACACCGGACCACATCGTTGCACCGCTTGCAAGCGGCGCGCTACTTTGCGCTATCTCGCGCGGCTATAAAGATCTTGAACGCGTCGGATTGGTGGACGGGGCAGATGTAAAGTTATCAGGCTCACAGCCCCTTAACTGTTCTCCCATAGCGACCGCGGTACAGAACAACAGCGAAGTCGTGCCGGTCAGGAACTTTGAGACCGTGGCTCACAGCCTTGCGATAGGCAACCCCGCAGACGGCTACTATGCCAAGAAGACTATCCTGGATTCAGGCGGTTATGCAGCCACACCAACAGATGCCGAGATAATCGAAGCCATCCATCTCCTTGCAAGAACAGAGGGCATATTCACCGAACCCGCAGGCGGCACGACCGTTGCCGGCTTAAAGAAACTGGTGGAAAGCGGTCACATACAGCCTGATGAGCGTGTGGTCGTTTACGTTACAGGGAACGGTCTTAAAGCACAGGATACGCTCCTCAAGTCGCTGCAGCGCCCGCCCGTGATCAAGCCTATGCTGGGCGAGTTCGAGCAGCTTGTAGCACCAAAATTTGATATTCATAAGCAGCAGGAGATAGCACCTCTTGCGCGGACATAAAGGTGATATAAATGGTAAAAATAAGATTCTCTTCTGCATTAAGCAATGTTACGCATGCACGTGAAACGACCCTGGAACTTGGTGACACGAATGTAAAAGCCGTGCTGGATAAGCTTATTGAGCAGTACGGAGCCGAGCTTGAGCGCCGCATACTTGATAAGGGCGAAGTGAGAAGGTTCGTGAACCTGTATGTGAACGGTGAGGACATAAGACACTTAAGCGGTCTTAACAGCCCTGTGAAAGACACGGATGAGATATCAATACTACCCGCGGTGAGCGGAGGATAATACTCACTTTAAGTTTGTATTTATTTTTGTGTTATCAGTCCTTATAATAGAGATTTTACGCTAGCTTGATAATAGTTTGCTTCAAGTCTTGCTTTCACTTGGAATAATCTTCTCAAGCCCAGCTATCAAAGGTGGAAGATCTTCGGTAATGGTTTTCCAGAGAATATCCAGATTGATGTCAAAATATGCATGAATTAGACGATTCCTCATACCTATGATATTCTGCTAGGGGATATGCGAATACTTATTTTGGCTTTCTTTTGTTACATTAGCGGCAGCTTCTCCAATGATTTCAATTGATTTTATGAGAGCAAGTACAAGTTTTCGGTCTGTGTCGAGTGATTTTCTGGATTTATTTTGGGCAAAGGACATAGCTTCCCTAGCAGCGTCAAGCATGTGATGCATGCGTACAGAATCATCCTTCCACATACTGCTCCTCTGCCGAATTAAGAACCTCTTTTCGGAAATAAGAACTCAGGTCTTGCGGCGTTCTTAGATCTACTTTTCTCCCAAGGATTTCAGACAACTCAATTTCCATACCAGCAAGTCTAATAAGTCCGGGTATATGGTCCGGGTCAAATTCAACAAGCAAATCAATATCACTGTCTGGTCTGAAATCGCCATGGAGAACGGAGCCGAAAAGCGATAATTTACGAATGTGGTTTCGCTTGCAGAATTCGGCAATCTTTTCTTTAGGCAGGTCAATGGTTTTTTTATCTGATTCATCGATTTTGTACATTCTAACTATATATTATTATGAATAACTATTAAACCTCTTCCTTTTCAAAAATCTTTATCTTTGTCTGCGCCAGCAGGATAATTTTTCCTATTAATATCCCGATAAGCATGCCGCCTATCACATCCGTCGGGAAATGCACCCCCACGTATATCCTGCTCAAAGCCACAAAGAAAGAAAAAGCACAGAGATATTTACCGTACTCGGGACGGAACCTTGACGCGATAGTAGCCGCAATAAAACTCAGCTCCGTATGCCCTGAAGGGAAGGACAGGTCGGATTCGGGTGGCGTCAATAACCTTGTGGACTCTATCTGTTCATAAGGCCTTGTCCTGTCAAAAATAATTTTTAACGGATAGGTAAAAATCACCCCTGCAGTAATCCCGAATGCCATAAGCAGGGCGAGTTTCCTCTCTTTTCTGAACCAGAAATAAGCGGTGAGGAGGCTCCAGAAAACATACGTAAGTAATTTCAGGCTCGGAAAGACGGTATCAAAAACCGGGTTCGTGATATCGTGATTGATGTACAGAAAAGTCAAGCGGTCTACTGATTCAAGATATATTAAAAAGTCCATTGTTATTATTCCTTAATACCATGATATTCTCTCAAACAGCTCAGAGGCTATATTTTCACTTTTTCGACCCTTTGATATTTTTTTGCCATATCAGAAAATTGCATCGTCCTTTTCCTGAACCTTATATCATTCAGCAGGATATAAATTTTTTCAAAATTAAATTGATTGGCTAACATCACTTATATAAGCAATAATAACAAATTAAAGGATGTGAGAACGGCAATACTTGGTGGTGGTCTTACCGGTATTACTCTTGCCCGTCTGCTTCAGAAAAAGGGTGAAGAGGTGACAGTCCTTGAGCGAGAACCTGATTATGGCGGATTATGCCGTTCCATGAGCAATTCCGGATTCACTTTTGACAGGGGAGGCTCGCACATCATTTTCAGCCGTGATACAGAAGTCCTCACATTCATACGCGATGTGCTCGGAGAGAACAGCCAGCAGAACAGACGCAATACAAAAATTTTCTATAAGGGGCTGTATATCAAATATCCCTTTGAAAATGGGTTGTACCAGCTTCCCAAAGAAGATCTCTTCTTCTGTATTAATGAATTTATCAGGACAATGATCGCCGTTGAAAAAGGTGAACTGGAACCACCAAAGAATTTTCGTGAGTGGATCATCTATACCTTCGGGAAAGGCATTGCTGATTTGTACTTGATTCCCTACAATGAAAAAATCTGGAAATTTCCAGCAGAGCGGATGTCATTGCACTGGGTAGAGGGGCGCATTCCCCGCCCTCCCGTGGAAGACGTGATAAAGTCAGCCATAGGTATTGAGACAGAAGGGTACACCCACCAGGCAGTTTTCAGTTATCCCAAAAAAGGAGGGATAGAGGCATTAATCAGGGCAATTGCCCTGCCCATCAAAGAGAAAATACGCACAGGGTTTCCCGTATCTTCTATCAGGGAGAAAGACGGGATTTTTACTATCACTGACGGCACTTACAAAGTCACTGCTGACCGCTGTATATCGACCATACCACTACAAGAGCTATTAAGATGCCTTGATGACGTCCCCGAACGTGTCCGGATATCCTGTGATGAGTTAAAGTATAATTCACTCGCCTGTGTTTTTATTGGCATAAAGGGAAAAGTTCCAGATATTTCATGGCTGTATGTCCATGAAAAAGATTTAGGCTTATTTAACCGGGTCTCATTTCCCTCTAATTACAGTCCTGAGGTGGCGCCTCCAGGGCACTCATCGATGCTCGTCGAGATAACTTATCACAAAGGAGATCATGTATCAGCCATGCCAGACCGGGAAATTATCAACCATACTATAGCAGCACTAAAAAATATGAATATTATCAAAACTCATAACGAGGTAGTGTATACCGCACTGGAGCGGCAAAAGTATGCATATGTTATCTATGACCTTGATTATTTAAGGAATATCGCCATAGTTAAAGACTTCTGTATGAAGAGAAGTATTATGCTTGTCGGACGTTTTGCAGAGTTCGAATATCTTAATATGGATGGTTGCATTAGTAATGCCCTTAATTTTACGAGGAACAGATAATGCGAGTGAACATTTTTGCTGAGGATATTCTTTCTCTTAAATATATCGGATGTTCAACAGTAGCAAAGACGCTTTACAATCAGTTATCCCTGATGCCGGACATAGATGTATCATGGAATTCGGGTAGCTATGACTTTGATGTTGTTCATTACCACACTTTCGGACCATTATCTCTTCTAAATAGGAAATATTCCCACGGTGTCAAAATATTAACCGCGCACTCCACACCTCGTGTCAATGAAGGAAATCTGGCATTCAGCAGATCCATCAATAATTATTATCCCGATATCTATCGAAGGTTTGATCATATCATCAACATTTCAGCACCATGCCAGCGCGAAATCGAACAAATGCTGCCGGATATTCCTACCACGCTGATACCCAATGGAATTGATCGGGATTATTTCAAAAGAGATGAAGATAAACGGAAGAGTTTCAGGGAAAAATTAAAAATTAAGGATGATGAAAAAGTAGTGCTCACTGTGGCACAGCAGACGCCGCGCAAGGGGATATATGATTTTATTAAACTCTCAAGAACGTATCCCGGAATACGGTGGATCTGGATTGGCGGAGTTCCCTATGGGGCGTTCTCAAAAGATTATTTTCAGATAAAATTAATGAAAAGCCTTTGCAAAGATAATACTACATTTACCGGGTTTATCCCTGATATCATAGAAGCCTACAGTGGAGCAGATGTATTTTTCATGCCTTCTTATGCGGAAACTTTTGGACTGGTAATACTGGAGGCATTAGCCTGCGATCTGCCTGTAGTTGCCCGTGGGATACCGGAATTCAGAGAGATTTATGGAGGCGTGGTGCAGTTCTTTAATAATATACAGGAGGCTGCAGCGCATATCACAGATGATGATTCATTAGGGCGCTATTCTATCGGCTCACGCGCTTTCACCGAGCAGTATGATATTAAAAATATTGCAAATATGCATTGCAGTCTTTATAGGAGGTTAATCGAAGCATGATATCTGTAATTGTCCCCACCTACAATGAAGAAGCCAGCATTACAACCTGTCTTAAGTCCCTCAGCCATCAGACACTTAATAGGAATGAATATGAACTTATAGTAGTTGATGGAAATTCGAAGGACAGAACATGTGAACTGGCACGGGCATATGCGGATGAAGTTATAACCCAGACAAGCAAAAAGGTAGGAGGGGCCAGGAATGACGGTGTATTACGCGCAGAGGGAGATATCATTGCTACCACCGATGCAGACTGCATTATTCCTCCCGGATGGCTTGAGATAATAAAGGATGATTTTGAGTCAAATGATATTGTTCAACTTTATGGGACTGTTTATCCGATTGAAGAGGGGATAAAACATAAGCTCTCACTTATGGGTGCAAACACTTTCTCACGGATCGGATATTATACCCGCGCCCTGTATTATACGCTGGGATGCAACACTGCATTCGATAAAAAAGCTTTCGTCAAGGCTGGCATGTACCGGTGCATCGATGCAGGCGATGATCTTGAGGTCGCTCAGAGGATGCGAAAAATAGGGCGTGTGATGCTGGATGATCGTATGAAAGTCGGATTCTCAATGCGCAGGTTCCAGCAATTCGGGACGATAAAATCGGTCTATGAATGGCTATACATAGTTACTAATGGGGGCAAAGCTTCAAAATACTCATACTCGAAACGAAATTACAAATAACCGAAAAACATATCCTGTGGACCTATCCTGCTAACCCTTATTCAGGCGTCTTGCAATAAATATTACTATGATCGCTGCAATAGCCTCAAAAGCCGGGACCTGTGTTGTTTGTGCTGTTGCATTTGCGGTCGGGACAGGTAGAGGCGTCTCTTCCATAAACGGTGTAAGAGAAGGCTTTATTGGCGTCTGGTTGGTAGATACCGCATAGGAATTAAGAACCATTGAGGTCTTTGCGACCATTTTGGCATAAGTATACTGGTAGATCTTGTCAAAAGGCTCGGTCATAGTATCGGCATATTCATACGCGCTGACTGCGAGCGTGGGCTCGATCCCGCTCCTCCTGGCTTCATTTATTGCCGTTTCTGCAGCACCGGCGCTCTGCTCGACCTTTTGGGTGGCATCGACCTCGCCTAATAATCCTATGGTGGCACTGGATTTCACTGTAGCCTGCAGGGCATCAAAAATCGCGCCCGCATAATATCCCTGCATCATTTCTTTCTGGGCATGGTCAATATCCTCACTTGAGATTCTTATAATGTCAGGATGTGACGCGCTTTCTGCCATCAGTGTCTGCATGTAAGTATTTATCGATTGCGCCTGGCTCAGGTACCACCCTGCACGGTCTTTCAGTATGCTTTCCGGTACTATCTTCCCGTCAGGTGATGCAAGCGTCAGCCACCACTGCGCCGTGCGCGCCCTTTCATTTGCAAGAGCAAGCAGGGGAATCATTTCCTCAGAACCATTGAGTTCCTTTGCATCATCAAGCCTTGCCCTTGCAGTAGTTATCCTGGATTCAGCCGCGCCGACAGCGCCCACATCTGTTACATCGTACATTTTGAAGTTTTCAAGATCCGTCTCTGAGCTCTGCATCTGTTTTTCCACTTTACCTGCCAGATCGTTAAGATACTGCTCTTTATCCGCTGCTTTGCCGTACCCGTAATTCCACTGCGCCGTGCGCATGTTAATCATCGTATTAAAGTACAATGAGGTCGCAGCATAGTATTTCTTGTTATTGTACATGTCATCTGCCTGTCTCTGGACATCCTTAGCCTGCTTCAGGAATTTATCGTCCTGCGGCACAAAAGCAGCTGTCCCTTCGTACATGTCGCTGGATTCTTTTTTCAATTTGGTCGCAAGAGGTTCAAGCAGTTCAAGGTAACCCGGGGTAAGGATGGTATCGTTATACTCCGGTTTTTTCATCTCGTTTCCCGTAAAAGCCAGAACAGCATCCTGTATCGTACCGACTTCCTTCACAGTGACATTTAATTTTTTCCCAAGTTCAACAACATCAACGGTTTCCTCTTTTACCTGGCTGATTATGAAAGTGCCATTTGTACTGCCGGTGGCCTTCCTGACGGTGACGGTGCTTTGCCCCTGCGGGACCAGGAAAAGAGTGGCGTTTTTAGCAGCGGCAGCCTCTAACTTATAAGGGATACCGCCGACCGGACCTATAGATTCATCCGGGTTGATCATGCCTGTCATCACAACGTCCGGCTTCAGCGTCCAGTTGTTCATGGCTGCAATAGTTGCTACAGTGAGTGCTCCACCTGCTGATGGTCCTCCTATGATAGGGGAGCTTATATCGATTATATAGTAAAAATCATATGTCCTCTGATCAATTCCCATTACGTCGGAAGCTACCATCGCGGCAAGTCTTGCCGAGCCCTGAAGATCGACCTGGGTGTAAGGGTTTGTATCTACGAAAACATGCCCTGTCCCGTTTGTGACAATTATCCGGGCTCCAAGCAGGACCCCCTCATCTACCCCATCTGTGCTGCGGTCTGCAACAAGCGGGATTGTAACCCCATCTTCCAGGGCTTTAACGCTGCTCAATGCAATTAAAAGTATTAAGATAACCCAAATGAATTTCTTGTTCATTTCCTCACAAATACTAATATATTAGATAAAATACTTAAAACCACTGTAATTATGCGCCTATCAGACCCCTATACAATCCCCTATAAAGGCATTTATGCCGTAGCAGATGCGAAAAACGAACTTGTTGAGATAATGGAACATTCCAGTTGCTACGGCGGCTCTGCCTGGGCGCTGTACCATTATTCCAAGAGCCCGCTTGTCATCAAAAGCCGCTCTGTCGGAGATATGATGCGCTACCTCGTCAGGACGGGGAACTCGGATCTTCAACTTCAGTCCTCGGTTGCAGCTGCCGGCATTGAATCTGTCATTGTCAGTAACAAGGAGATAGAGATAACCTACAGCGGTCTCGGGGGCGGAGGCGTCGGCGCAACTACGTGCAGGGCTTATGCAAACGGTGTCCTGCGCTGCCGGATATCGGAATCAGGCGGCGGAAAGCGCGCAAGCGGAACAATAGTTGTGCCGAGAAGGGAAAGGGTGCTGATAGGCATTGATAACACCGACTCAAAAGAGGTGGGTGCGACATGGACTCTGGCACATAATATCGCGGCAGCGGTCGATTCGCTCGAACACAGGTACATCTCCCATACCCTTGTCCAGCTTTTTCCCGTGCCTGACAAGACCCAGAACTGCGTTGCGACCGTGCTTGAATTCGCGTGTATTGAAGGCGCGAAGAAAGGGTTGCTTGAAGGAATTAAAGAAGGGCTTATGGAATACAGCGTGTCCGGCGAAACGGGCATGGTCGCATTGTCGGATTTTGATGCCGCCTCTCTCATGGAATACAGCCGGCTTTGCAGGAGCAGGATGATAACAAAAGAGCTGACGTTAAAAACTGCGAAAGAGAACGGGGTAAAGATATGCATCGGTGGAAAAGGCATCATAGGCGCTCTTGCAGCACTTCCCTGGTTTTCGCGCAATAATGAATCGGTGACGCTATGACCGGAACGGATGCTGCCGTTCATGCGCTTCTTGACAGCGGCGTAAAAATAGTGACAGGCGTTCCGGGCTATCCGGTAACCGGGCTCATGGAAGCTCTTGGGAAGAAAATAAGGCACGAATGGTCTGTCAATGAAAAAGTCGCACTTGAGCTAATGCTTGGCTCATCCGTATGCGGGGAACGCAGCGCTGTGATAACAAAGCATGTGGGGATGAACATACTTGCTGACCCTCTGGTAACGTCTGCGACCCATACGATAGGCGCAGGCGTGGTGATATTTGCAGGGGATGATCCCGGTGTGCAGAAATCCCAGAACGAGCAGGACTCGCGGTTCTACGGTCTTATTGCAGAGGTTCCTGTATTTGATCCCTCGACGCCTGAAGCTCTTTACCTCAGCATCAGGGAAGCGTTCGGATTATCGGAAAGAGTAAGCACACCCGTAATAATCAGGCTTACAGATAGACTTCTTAAAAGCGAGGGGAACATCAACAGGATAAATGAACCTGATCACAAACCGCCATCGTTCGATAAAAAAATATGGCATATTACTATGCTCGGCAAGCACCAGCGCTTTCACGGCGCGTCGTTTCCTGAAATGTGCAGATATGCAGAGAGCTGTCAATTGAACGTATATAAAAAAAGAGGGACGGTAGGAATAATATCCTCAGGCTTCCCGTCATCGCTGGTAGAATCCGTAATCCCTGAAAACGTCTCGCACCTTTCTCTTGGGATCGTTAATCCCCTGCCCCTGGATATGGTCAAACGCTTCCTGGATGAGCATGAGCATGTACTGGTTGTGGAAGAAACCGAGCCTGTTATAGAAAAACAGCTACCGGGGAAAGCGCTTGGAAAACTTACAGGTCATATGCCTTACGGGCTTGTTGAAATCAGGGATATACAAAAAGCGATCGAGAATATCCATAAGGATAAAGCAGCGTATAATATCACGCCGCAGACTGTCGAGGAAAGGGGGGAGCGCCCTGTATGCGAGGACTGCCCGTATATCCCCCTGTACAACGCGGTAAAAGAATTGGATGTGCCTGTTGCAGGCGACCTCGGATGCGCCATACTGACCTCACAGCCGCATTTTTCCCTTCTTGATGCGGCGTTCTCCCTGGGTTCAGCCATCGGTACCGCCTGCGGATTTAACAGGAAGGGGATTGCGATAATCGGCGATTTCGGTCTTGCGCATTCGGGGATGGCGGGGCTTATCAATGCAGTCCATAATGAACATGAAGTGGTGGTGGTAGTACTGCAGAACGAGATTGCAGCTATGACGGGAGGGCAGAAGGTTCCTGATCTGACGGGGTTGGTTGAATCTTGTGTTCAGGATACGGAGATAATAGACCCGCAGGCGGATGTTGATATTAAGGTTTTACTTGAGGAAAAGCTCAAAAAGAAGGGGATTTCGGTGATCCTGGCGCGGGCGAGGTGTCCGAGGTATTGAGTAGTTTATAATGTAGTAATGGAAGTCACTATACCCCGTACTTGAAGGGTACGGGGGTTAATAGCGTTTTCCATATCAAACAATCGATAAACAATATTATATAAATCGTGCACAAAAGTTATTTGATAAAATAGCTCCTCTATATCCATACAAAGGTGACCATAGTGGGTGAACAGAAAATAAAACTCTTCGGCATCTCAGGCAGTCCGAGAAAAGCATCAACGGATTACATCGTGAGAGAAGCGCTGAGGTACGCCAGCGAAAAATATCCCGCAGAAACCGAATACTTCTCAGCCCAGGGTAAAAAACTCAACTTCTGCATCCACTGCGACTACTGCATACGGGAAAAGAAAGGCTGCATCCATAACGACGATATGGCGCCAGTCTACGAAAAGCTGAAATGGGCAGACGCGCTCATAATCGGCACGCCTGTTTACCAGGGAATGGTGAGCGGGCAGACCAAGGTCATCATGGACAGGTGCAGAGCAATAGCAGCGCATGACCTGCACTTCATCCGGAACAAACCCGGCGCCGCACTCGCAGTAGGGGGCGACCGCATAGGAGGACAGGAGCCATCGATACAGGCGATACTGAACTTTTACGTCATAAACGAAGCAATTCCCATCGGTGGCGGCTCATTCGGCGCGAACCTGGGCGGTACTCTGTGGTCAAAGGACAGGGGCGCAGAGGGCGCAAAAGAGGATGAGGAAGGCTTAAAAAGCATGCGCAAGACGGTGAACAGGCTGATGAACATGGCTTTAATGATCAAAGAGAATAGATTGGTATAATGGCGGAATGGTGAATAAATGACTCTAAGGATAGCATGGGGAATCACAGGCTGCGGCGACTACCTTAAAGAAAGCGTCGATATAATGAAAGAACTCACAAAGGAACATAACCTGGAAGTCAGGGTGTATCTTTCGCAGGCAGGCGAAACAGTGGTAAAATGGTACAAGCTCTTCAACGAGCTAAAATCCGGCTTCCCCAGGACTTTTGTTGAGAAATCCCCGAATATCCCGTTCTTAGTGGGGGATTTGCAGCTTGGTAAATACGATTTTCTACTTATTATGCCATCCACCTCAAATACCGTCGGGAAAATCGCGGCAGGCATATCCGATACCCTGCTCTCTAATGCGGCAGCGCAGGCTATGAAAGGAAAAGTGCCGGTATATATTTTCCCCGCCGACCAGAAAAGAGGCGAGATCACCACGGAGCTGCCCGGTGGAAAAACGCTCACCCTCACAATGCGGGATGTTGATATAGAAGCTGTTGATAAACTCAGGAAAATGCCGGGGATAACCGTGATTGGACAGCCTGATGAGATAAGGGATATCGTTAAGAAGCATCTTGAAGGCAGGAAGTAATTCAGGGTGTTTACCGAACGCAACAGAACGGAACAGAGGCTGAAGCTTCTCTCTGAAGCAGTTGAGGAAGCTGCTGATGGAATCCAGATTATCGGTCTTGATGGGCGTATTATTTTCTCTAACAGGGCAGTAGAGACGATATACGGCTTTTCACCTGAAGAATTAAAGGGAAAGCATGTCGATGAGATGAATGCAGACCCGACGTTTGCAAGTTCAGTAATACTTCCAAGTCTAAAAGAGACCGGACGGTGGGTTGGGGAACTGATGGTCAAGCATAAGAGCGGAAGGATATTTCCCATTTTATTAACTACTTCTATGGTTAAAGATAGTAAAGGCGAGCCGATAGCCATGGTAGGTATTATCCATGATATCACAGAGCGCAAAAGGATTGAGGAGGAACTGCGAAGAAGTATTCGCCAGCTAAATGCTATTCTTACTAATATACCTGATATCGCCTGGTTGAAAGATAAAGAGAGCAGATTTATAGCAGTAAATAAGCCGTTTGCAGATACAGCCGGAGTAAGACCTAAGGATTTAGTCGGCAGAACGGATTTTGATATTTGGCCGAAGGAGTTGGCGGAGAATTATAGGGCTGATGACTGGGAGGTTATGGCAACCGGCAGGCGTAAACAGGTTGTAGAACCTCTGGTAGATAAAGAGGGTAAGAAGACGTGGATAGAGACAATCAAAACACCGATTTATGATGACAGGGGTAATATCATAGGTACGACCGGGATTGCACGTGATGTGACCGAACGCAAGCGGATAGAGGAAGAGCGCGAGAAGTGGACTGCTGAGTTAGCCCGCTCGAATGCCGAACTTGAGCAGTTCGCCTATATTGCCTCCCATGACCTTCAGGAGCCGCTGCGCATGGTATCGGGCTTTACTCAACTGCTGGCAAGAAGATACAAAGGCAAGCTGGATAAAAATGCTGATGAGTTCATTGCTTATATTATAGATGGAACTACAAGAATGCAGAGAATGATCGAGGACCTGCTTGCATACTCTCGGGTCGGTACACGCGGTAAACCATTTGAACCTGCAGATATGGAGGTAGTACTTAACCAGGCAATTACCAACCTTAAAATAGCTATTGAGGAGAATAAAGCTGTATTGACTCATGATCCTCTGCCTGCTGTAATGGCCGATATTTCGCAAATGGTTCAGTTGTTCCAGAATCTTATCAGTAATGCCATTAAGTTCAGAGGAGAGCAGCCGCCGCGTATCCATATCTCGGCACAGAGAGAAGGAGACGATTGGGTTATCTCTGTGAAAGATAATGGAATAGGCATATCCTCCGGGTTCATGGGTCATCTTTTCCAGATATTCCAGCGTGAGCATACCACAAGTAAATACCCGGGCACAGGCATAGGTCTTGCAATTTGCAAGAGGATCGTAGAACGCCACGGCGGCAGGATTTGGGCTAAATCCGTACATGGTAGAGGTTCGATCTTCTACTTCACAATACCTGCGAGAAAAGAGAATCGGTGAATAAGGACTGCAAAGTTGGATAGCCCGGTACCGCTTCAAAATTGAGATGAGGTCTTCTGGAAGGCGCGCCAGCAGCGATTGCCCCGGTTTGATATGCGTGCCTGATATGATGGTGAGCTTCATATGACCCTTTCCAATGATTATTACGATAACGATTATTTATGACATATATCCGTTAAGTTAATATAAGACCTGTCTCATTTCAATTAGACAAATATATAATGTAAATTGAAACTCAGTTAATATAAATCGAGTCCAGATGAGAGCGTCCTGAATAAACCTGTGTTTGAATGCGAAGGTGGAATGGGAGGAATGGAAAGCATTTAAACCGCGTTTAAATATGAAAATGATAGGATAAATCGTAGCTGATTCCATGTGGTAAAAACGATGATAGATAAAGATAAAACTAAAGAGCAGCTTGAGAAGGAGAAAGCCAGAACTGAAGCGATTATTGCAGCCATAGGTGATGGTATAATCATTCAGGATGCTGATTTTAAGATCATATACCAGAACCGGGTCCAGAACGAATTATGCGGAGACCGCATTGGTGAGTTCTGCTACAAAGTGTATGAAGGCAGGGATTCTATCTGCGAAGGTTGTCCTGTTGAATTATCTTTCAGGGATGGGAAGGTTCACAGGGCAGAAAGAAGTTTAACTACTGAGAGCGGGGTAACATACTTTGAACTTACTGGATCGCCTCTGCGGGATACTGAAGGGAAAATCATTGCAGGAGTCGAGGTTATCAGAGATATTACCGAGCGCAAGCGGATCGAGGCGGAATTGCTGAAAAGTTATCGCCAGCAAAATGCGATCCTTAATAATATTCCCGATATCGCATGGTTAAAAGACAAAGAGAGCAGGTTCATAGCAGTAAATAGACCATTTGCAGATGCATGCGGTATGAACCCTGAGGAACTGGTCGGCAGGACAGATCTGGATATCTGGCAGCAGGAGCTTGCGCAAAGATACAGGGCTGACGATATGGAGGTGATAGCAACAGGCAGGCGAAAACAGGTTGAAGAGCCGATGGTAGATAACGAAGGCAAAAAAACATGGATAGAGACCATCAAAACACCGATATACGATAATAAAGGCGAAGTTATAGGTACGACCGGAGTTGCCCGTGATATCACAGAGCGCAAACTGATTGAAGAAAAGCTGCAAAGGGCACACAATGAATTGGAAATACGGGTCCGGGAACGGACCGCAGAGCTGGAAGAGGTCAATAAAGCAATTCAAGAGTGGACTTCCGAGCTTGAAAAAGCCAATGAAGCATTGCTGGAGAACGAAGCGAGGTACAGGGAACTTGCAGAAAGCGTTGGCGAAGTCTTTTATGCGCTGGACAGAGACTTAAGATATACTTACTGGAATAATGCATCCGAAGCTCTTACAGGGATATCAGCAAAAGATGCTGTTGGAAAATCTCTCTTTGAGCTTTTCCCTGAACTGAGGGGGTCAAAAGCTGAGAAGCTATATAAAGAAGTATTAAAAACACAGCAACCCCAGC
Source organism: Candidatus Methanoperedens nitratireducens (assembly GCF_900196725.1). Classification (GTDB taxonomy): domain Archaea; phylum Halobacteriota; class Methanosarcinia; order Methanosarcinales; family Methanoperedenaceae; genus Methanoperedens; species Methanoperedens nitroreducens_A. The sequence continues at coordinate 25,305 of NZ_FZMP01000009.1, forward strand.
ATTTTGTGAATAAGTACCGGGCAGGGAACAAGAATCTTTTTTTTGAGATCAATGCTTACCCCTCCAAGTTCGGTATCTCCATAATAGCCAAAGATATCACAGAGCGCAGGCGGGCGGAAGAGACAATACAGGAGCAGGCAGCCCTTCTTGATAAAGCGCACGATGCTATTGCAGTTTATGATATGGAACACCGCCTCATCTACTGGAATAAAGGTGCACAGCGCCTGTATGGCTGGACAGCAGAAGAAGTTACAGGCAAGAGCCATAATGAGTTTCTATATATGGAAGATTCACCACAGTTCATCGAAGCCAAAAAGAGGGTCGTAGAAGAGGGTGAGTGGACTGGCGAGCTTCACCATGTGACGAAAGAAGGTAAGGAGATCATTGTTGAAAGCCGCTGGACCCTGGTGCACGATAGCAAGGGAAAACCGAAATCAATACTTGCCATTAACACGGACATAACGGCGAAGAAAAATCTGGAAACACAGTTGCTGCGTGCACAGAGGCTGGAGAGCATAGGCACGCTTGCCAGCGGCATAACGCACGATATCAACAATGTGCTGTCACCTATAATGATGTCTTTGCAATTACTACAGGAAAAATTCCCGGATGACGAAAGCCGCAAATTACTTGATATACTCGAGAGAAGTACCCAGCGCGGAGCTGATCTGGTAAAGCAGGTCCAGTCGTTTGCGCGAGGTGTAAAGGGTGAACGCATAGCTCTTCAGGTAACAAGTATCATGTCTGAAATAAGACAGATCATAAAAGAGACATTTCCAAAATCCATCGAAGTCAGAACTGATGTACCCGGAGATCTCTGGACGATATCGGGAGATGCCACACAACTGCACCAGGTCATGATGAACCTATGTGTGAACGCCCGCGACGCGATGCCTGGTGGTGGAATCATTTGCATCTGCGCCGAAAATCTTTTCATCGATGAAAACTACGCCCGCATGAACATCGATGCAAAAATCGGTCGGTACGTAGTTATTACAGTCTCTGACACAGGCAGCGGCATTCCACATGAAATAATAGACAGGATTTTTGACCCGTTTTTCACGACAAAAGGGCAGGGCAAAGGCACAGGTCTTGGTCTTCCTACAGCCCTTGCGATCGTGAAAAGCCACGGCGGATTTATAAACGTGTATAGTGAGGTTAACAGGGGAACTACATTCAAGGTTTATTTACCTGCTGTTAAGGCGAACATAGCACAGGAAGTGGAAGAACATATTAAATTGCCAGCAGGGCAGGGGGAGTTGATACTGGTTGTCGATGATGAGACCCAGATTCGCGAGATTGCCAGTTTAACACTGGAGACACACGGATACGCAGTGCTCACGGCTAACGATGGGGCAGAGGCAATAGCAGTGTACAAGCAGAATAAAGATAAGATCAAGGTTGTTCTTATGGATATGATGATGCCCGTTATGGAGGGAGCGGCAAGCATCCGGGCTATCCGGAGAGTTAATCCTGAAGTTAAGATTATCGCATTCAGCGGGCTAACCGAGAGGAACAGGCTCGCAGGAGTTGCGATAAACCATATACATGCTTTTTTGTCAAAACCTTTCACATCGGAGAGATTATTGAAAACAATATACGAAGTTATAAGTGCTAAATAGAAGCTAATACGGGAAGGATAAACTGTAGCATCATCGGAGTTTCGATTTTAACCATTTCTCAATCACATCTTCCAGCTTAACGTCCACTTCCTCAATCCTGTACCTGGCTCTCACAACAGGCTTATTAAGCTTCAGCAGCCCTCCGAGGTCAATGGGAGTCCCTGCTATCACAGTATCGCAATCAACAGCGTTTATGGTCGTCTCCAGTTCCTCTATCTGTTCCGCGCCGTAACCCATGGCAGGCAGCACAGCGCCAAGATGCGGGAAATCCTCATAGACCTTAGATATCGAGCCCACTGCATGCGGGCGCGGGTCTATCACTTTTTTTGCCCCGTATTTTTTCGCAGCTATTGTCCCGGCGCCAAAAGCCATGCCGCCGTGGGTTAGGGTAGGTCCGTCTTCCACGACAAGGACACGCTTTCCTTTTATCAACCCTGGTTTATCGGCAGCGATTACAGACATGGCTTTTATGATCATTGCCCTGTTGTTAATAGACCTGACATTATTGATGACGAGTTCCACGTCCTCTTTTCTTGCTGAATCAACCTTGTTCACGATTATGATGTCCGCAAGCATCACATTCACTTCCCCGGGATAATAGGTAAGCTCATGCCCGGGCCTGTGCGGGTCAGCAATAACTATATGCAGGTCAGGCTTATAGAACGGGATATCGTTGTTTCCGCCATCCCAGATGATTATATCCGCCTCTTTTTCCGCCGAACTCAGGATTTTTGCAAAATCAACACCGCTGTAAACCACAGTTCCGCAGCAGATATACGGTTCATATTCTTCTCTCTCTTCGATAGTGCACTCATTAGTAACGCAATCTTTCATCGAGGAAAATCTTTCGCACTCCTGCTTCAATAAATCCCCGTAGGGCATGGGATGCCGCACTACGACGACTTTGAACCCTTTTTCCTTCAAAATATCTACCAGTTTTTGCGAGGTTGGGCTTTTACCAGAACCTGTCCTGACAGCGCATACAGAAATCACGGTTTTTTTTGACTTGAGCATGGTAGTTTCAGTTCCCATCAGCCGTAAATCCGCCCCGGACGCCAGGACCAATGAGGCTTTTTGCATAACAGACTGGTGCGATAGGTCAGAGTAAGCCAGGACAACCTGTTCTATATGGTGCTCTTTTATCAATCCCGGTAATTCTTCCTCCGGATAGATGGGGATACCTTTTTCGTACAGCGAGCCTGCCAGTTCCTTTGGGTAAGTGCGCCCCGCAATTCCCGGTATCTGCGCCGCTGTGAAAGCTACGACCTCGTAATCTGCATTATCCCTGAAAAAAACATTGAAATTATGGAAATCCCGTCCTGCCGCACCCATTATTAAGATTTTTGTTCTCATGGACTAACATCACGAATGAATGTATTAATTTTAGTACTATAAGAAGGTGATGCCAGAGCTATCGGGATTGCAGATGACGGTGAACTAAATTGCATGCTCATATAAATCATCATAATGATTATTATTATTGTGATAAGTATATATAGTATAAACGTACTATTCTTAATACCATAATCCTGAAAAACTCTTTTAAGGTGATGTTGATATGAATAAAAACAATTCTATACCATACTTGAACGGGATAAAACATTTTCTTATTTTTTGTATATCAGGCCTGATATTGCTTTTATCGGTATCAACGGCCTCGGCAATATACACGATACAGGAATTCGGAACTGACAGCTTCCGTTATCTGAACGGTACGAATATTACCGTGTCAGGAAAGTTAATGAACGACAGCGCGGGAGAGCCTGACGTCAATATAACTATAGGGATATATATAGATAGTACGCTGCAAGACTCTCTTAATACTATCACAGATTCAACCGGTGCCTTCTCCCAGATAATCCCTACCGGTGTTACAGGTAGATATTCCATCATAGCTTCAGCGCCGGATATTGGTCTTGTATCTCCGGAAGTCTATCTGCTCGTTTATGGTGAAGATGCTATCCAGTCAGTTGCGGCATCTTTTACAACGGGTACGATTTATCCTGTAACCCTGGATGACACAGGCTATGGAAGCATTCCTATCAACGGAACTCAATACAACTTTAATGTCTCATCGGGCGACACGGTCTCTGTGAACGATGGTGTAAATACAGTTGATAACCTTATGAAAAATTCCAGGGTAAAGCTTGGAAATGATACATATACCGTATTTTTTGTAAACAGGACAAGTGAAGTAATTATCCTTGCAAGAATAGTAAAGCCTGTATTCACAGGTTCGGAGGGTAACCGCAATTTGACTCTGCTTGCATTAAATGCCAGAGATATGCCCCTCTCAGGAAAATCCCTCTCAATTATAATAAGCAATAACAGCGGAACTATCGAAACCAGCAACTTAATTGCAACAGATGAATATGGCATAGCGATTTCAAATATCAGTATTCCGACCGTAAGCGGGATATATAAAATCCAGATACTGGAGAGCGATGAATCCCTTGGCACGATCACGTACAGTGTAAACCCGTACGATGTCGCAGGTGACGTGCTCTCCTCTGAATGGACGCAGCAGCATACCTTTGCAAGAGGCAAGGACGCCACGCTGTCTGTGAGCGTGAAGACGAACGAAGGAGCAATTATTAACGATACCCAGGCGAGCGTGAGCGCGAATGTGCGCGGTCCCGGCGGCTTCTCACGGCAGTACACATTATCGTTCGATAGCAATAGGTCCCTTTTCTATTATGTTCACCAGATCCCGGACGATGCAGCACGGGGCACCTACACAGTGGAGTATGTAACAAACATAAGCAGCCAGACATTAAGGAACTTCGCCAGTTTTGAAGTAAAGGGTTACAGCATTTTCCTGAAACCCATAGGCAATAAAGTCGCTGAACTTGAGGGTTTCTTCCCCGGAGAAGAGGGTTATATCCTGGTGAGCGGGACAGACCTGAGTACGGGTGAGACCGCAGATATTAACCTGTCAAGCGGAGGCAGTAACAGGAGCAACTTCACTTTAAGTATAAAAAATTCCGCTGGCAAAGATATTGCGGTATCATGGGGAGTTATGAGCCTGGATAACTTTTTCAACACTGCAGGGGTAGAGCCGTGGCTGCAGAATGAAATAAGGGCCAGGGCGCCAAACGCAAGCGTGATCAACCTCACCACACCAGGCGCGGTAGGCATATACGACGCCAGAGTAACAATAAACCTTAACGGCAACACCGAAGAAGCCTTCACGAGCCTGGGAATCCAGAATATCTTCCTTTATGCTTTCCCGGTGAGCAGTGATGGAAATCCTGCCATGAGCGTTTCTTCCCAGGAGAACATAACACTGCGCATCGAAGCGTTCAATCCCAGGACAATGAGCATAGAGACCAATATAACAAATGCAGGTATAGTAGAATCATTTGCCATGGATGCGGGAGAAATGGTGACCGACCGCATGTTGAATGCAACGGTTGTAACACTGCCTGACGGTTCAAAGGGTCTGAAGTTTTATAACAATGACTCTAATCTTGGTTTCCATATGGTGAAATTCTGGGCGAACGTTACTATGGGCGACGGCAATACCACCCAGGCGATAGGAACCGGTTTCTTTGATGTAAGGCTGTATTTCATATGGGCGAACCCGGCAACGGCTGGAACAGGTAATTTCATGACCTTCACATCAACCTCTAATATCTCGCTGAGCGTCCAGGTAATGAACACCGGATTCAGCCCGCAGAGAGGAAAACAGGTCAGTATAGATGAAGTGCGCCACGGTCGGACATGGGAGAAGATCGACTTTAACAAAAATTTAAATAATAACTGGACCGGGACAACAGATTCTAACGGAACAGTAACTCTTTCCTTCACACCCACCAGTCCCCTGAAATCTGGCTGGTATGATGTGAGAATAAAACTCACGACCCAGGATGCCTCAGGCAGCACGGTGACAGACTACGGCAGGGGCTGGTTCGAAATCAGGAACTTCATGTTCTGGGTATATCCCGATAGCTGGAACGTAAAGTCGGGAGCGGATATACCATTCATTGTACAGGCTGTAGATTCTGCGAATATGAGCCGTACCATCAATGCAACCGTACAGATTAAGAAAGTCACGGTAAGGACAGACTGGTCGCAGCCGCCAATTGAAGTGAGCGGGCCGCATACCCTGGATACAGCGACCATCGCCACCAATATGAGCCGGTCAGCCATGATAAATTATACCGGCGGAAAGACAACTAAATCGGGCATGTATGAGTTCGTGTTCGAGGCAACTTCAGGCGGTGCCATTGAGGAATCAAGCGCATGGCTGGAAATAAGACCGTTCGTTGCATGGGTTACACAGCCAGGTAACATGTGGAACAACAGGTTCGGGGTGAATAACACGATATACCTCATCGCGCACGCCGGCAATAGCTGGGGTGGAAGCCCTATCCGGCTGGATGCAAGCAGGACAAACATCACATCGGTCACCAAGATGGGCATGTTCGGAGGAAGCAGGTACAAGACCCAGTCAGAACTCAATATAACAAGCGTGACCCAGGATAACGATGGCAATGCAGTCAATATTACCCTTACCCTGACAGACTGGCAGGAAGGAAGCTACGACGTGGTGATAAATGCCGTCGATACCGAAGGCAAAGAGGTAGTAACCCACTTCTGGATAGAAGTTGAGGATGCTACTATCGGACTGCCCCAGCTCCATATGGTCGGTATTCCTGATGGCAGGATGTTTACCAATAAGGCATCTTTCAACCTTACCGATACTCCATCTGAGAAGACTTCTGACTCCTTTAATTATCCACAGCTCAACTACAGTGTAGCTTCCAACTCAAAGGTAGGGCATGATATAAGCTTCCTAAAAGACGACTGGGGCGGACCCGGCGGACAGCGCAGGTTCTGGGCGCTGGTGAACCTGACCGAGCCAAGAAGGCTATATGTGACCTACTATGACGCCAACTTTTCTAACACTACGGGCATCCCGGTTGGCGGATGGTTCAATGAAACAGACCAACAGGACAATATCATCAGGCGCTGGAACGTAACATCGATAAGCTCGGATGGCACGGTTAACCTGGAAGGCATAAATACGCTGAACAACGGCTATATCATTGATACGTCCATAAGCAAATCGGGCACATTCATTGTGGGTGACTTCTGGGATAGCGAATGGCTCAAAGTTGACCTTGACGGCGATGGGCAATACCAGAGAGACTGGATGAATCCCAACGATTTCAACAGCACTTACCGTATAGTTCTTGCCGACAATGCCACTCCGGGAATTTACGATACGGTGTTTGTGTCCAATGTTACCAGTAGAGGTACGAACTTCACTAAGAACGGGATAAACGCCAGCAACGGGGATCCGGTAGCCTTCGGAGGAAAGCCGGTTTACCTTGTCAGCCTGAAGAAAGAAGGTGAAAACTACAATGTAGCGTTCACCAGCTATACCACAGGCTTCGGAGGCATGTGGCTGGGCACATTTGAGAAGGGCAAGAACCTGACGGTGCCTTTCCTTGTCCAGTACCCGGGTACCACAGCAGGCATCAGCGATGCTAATGTGATAGTTGACAGGCTCACCTGGTACGGACCTAATCCAGATGTGACCCTGAATCCGGCCGCAAGTGCCACGACCGATGCCTACGGCCTTGCAAGGGTAACTATTAATACTACAAATATTCCCACAGGTCAATACCTCATCAGCTATAAGGTTACACTGCCGGATGGTAAAGAGAAGACCGCCACAGAGAAGTGGAGAATGCCCGGACTTGAGATCAGGAAATTCATAATAGAAGCGGATATCGGGAACATCGGAACTATATCCACTCACCTGATAACCAACGATAACGGTCTCACAGTGGCATACGGCACTGAGATCGAACCTAAAGGCGTGGCATCTGCATATCGGATAACTGGTCCGGACAGCACTGCCGTATTCAGGGTGGGCTGGCCGTTTGATATGGAGAATGATTATTACTACAACGCCTCGGACGGGAGGTACTATACAGGGTTTGACTGGGATTTGCAAAACACTACAGGCAGCCCGGTAAACAACAACAGCATCAACCTTACCAGGAACGGTGCGAATACAACGTATAACTTCACACAGTTCATCCGGGACGGTTCGGACAGCAATATTTCTATACCCATAGGCCAGACTATGGGGGGTGTCTATAACTACTGGAACATTACCGCTGCCAGCCCTACTCGATTAGAAATAGATTATCTGCTGGGAGACATGCCTCCACAGCCCTGGGACGTAGGAGTAGATAGCCAGATATTCTGGGGACCTGGTGAACTCAACATAAGAATAACAGCTAATGATGCAGGTGCGGTCAATTTCACATTGATGCAGCCCAAGATCGTGTATCAGGTCGAGAACCTGAACGTTCTGATGGACGGCGATACATCTAACGGTGAATGGGCGTCAGGCAGGGTAACAAAGGTATCCTATAAGGGATATGATGTGTACGGCTACGATGATAGGAATCAGACAGAGGTAGAGAAGCAACCCTCTGGCTGGAGCCCGACACTTGACCATGTACTTGTGGCAAACAGCGCATGGAACCGTACATACCCGATCGGTGAGAGAATACCTGAGCTTGATAACGAGTATGCCGGACTTGCAGCACGCTGGGGCGGCAAGATTCTCTTCATCAATGATAGCATAGGGATATATCCTTTCCAGGACTGGGCGCCGGATGGTGACTCCTATTATGTTGGCACATTTAACGAATCGGACGTGAATGTTGACCTGAACAACAACTTCGATGCTACGGACAACACTACATATTACATACGGCTGGAGGATAACAATCCGAACGGGGTGTTCAACGTGACCAGCGGTATGTTCGATGATGACAGGGACTTTACGCAGAGCTGGGGTGAATCCGGTTCGAGTGATCTGTATTCATCCGAGCAGGGAAGTACCGATATGATGGGCTGGAAATTCGATGAGAGATGGATAACTCTCGGGAGCATGTACGGCTGGCCCTTTGGCGTACCTGAGGTAAATTATAATGGCAACTTTGCCAACCTTACAACGTTCAGTCCGAGATGGGAACCCTTCGGACTGGATGATGAAGTTACAACGTACGTCAGCGCCAGGAGCTTCTCGAACCAGCCTGTAAACGGCAATATATCCCTGGACAAGCTCATAGTCCTGTTCAAGTCCAACCAGAGCGACGAAGGCATGATGATGGGAGGCACTTCTACTGAAGTTAAACCCGGAGATGGAGGAGGCGGATTCGGAGGAGCACCGCAGGTATATGATATCCCGGGCATGATTTCACCGATCACGGACGGCATAGGGATATGGAGCATCAACTATAGCGTACTATCGCCGGTGGTAGGAAGCTTTGACAGCGGCAACTTTGTCGCAAGGCTGAACATCACTGATAGTGACGGTAACTTCGAGACTGTTGAAAGGTCCTTCTTTATGCAGAACCAGACAGCCTTTGGATGCAAAGACCCTGCGCTGTGCGGCGGTGGCGGAGGCGACGGTGGAGGCGGGTTCAAATAGAACGGAGGCATAATAAAATGATAAAAAAAATCATACTGGGTATAATCGCGCTTATGGTACTGATCACGACTGCGGACGCTACTTCCTCGCTCACGCTGGGAAGCCCTAGCTACAGCTCAAGCGTGCTCAAGGATGATACATTTACAGTCTCAACCTCACTTGAGGCTGCAAGCGTATCTTCCACCATAACCGTTACCGTAACGCTCACAGACAATACCGGTGCACTTTCTATCACCAGTGCTCAGAAGACTCTTACATATACCACTGACGGGACGCAGAGTATCCAGTGGTCTGTGAGAGCGAACAACCCCGGTACGTATAGCAATCCTTTTACAATTACAGCTACGGCAACCGATGGCGGGACCGCAACAAAAACGGCTACGACATCCCTTTCTGTAAAGGACAGGCCGGTACTGGAAGTAAATGTTTCCCAGGATGCCACCACGGTATCCTCAGGCGGCTCTGTGAGACTGGACTACTTAATTAAAAATATAGCATCTGCAGGAGCGGCAAGTGCTACCAACATAAACGCCTCTATAACTGTGCCGTCCGGGTGGACACTGGCTACCCCGGACAAGTATAACATCAATTCTCTTGCTGCAGGAGCGCAGAGTTCCGGCTATTTTACAGTTAGTGCCACATCTTCCTCGACATCAACCACATTTAACCTTGCTGTCACTTCTGCTGAAGGTGACAGTATTTCCAAGAGCTGGAGCGTGACTGTTTCGTCCAATGGCGGCTCAAGCGGAAGCGGAGGAGGAGGCGGTGGCGGAGGGGGCGGCGGAGGAGCATCAGGTGAAAATTACACGAATATAGAGACTAAAGAATCCAGAGAGGAATTCATAAGCAAGGATATTCCGGTTACCTATAATTTTACCACTCCGGGACTTCCTGTGTACGGTATTGTGATTACAGGCAATACCAATGGCGGCTTAATTACAGCCCAGGTTGAACTCCTTAAAAATACATCCACCCTTGTAAAAGAAGCACCGCCTGGAACCGTTTATAAGAATGTTAATATCTGGGTCGGTTCATCGGGTTTCGCTACACCCAGGAACATAAAAGAAGCTGTCATTAAATTCAAGGTCGGGAATTCATGGATCACTTCTGGCGGCTTTAAGGATTCGGAAATAGTCATGCTGAGATGGGACGGGACACAATGGGTAAGACTGGAAACCCGACCGGGTAACAAGGATGATAATTTCACATACTATGAGGCAAAGACATATTCTTTCTCGCCTTTTGCAATAACCGGATTAAAGGGCGGGGTAGTAGTACCAACTGAAAACTCCGTAACCGGGACAACAGGAACACCTGCTGCGGCTAAAACTACAACTCCGGTACAAAAATCTGAAGGGAATACAAATAGCCTGATTGTAACAGCGATTATCCTGATAGTAATAATAGCAATACTTCTGGTATTGTACAGGCAAAAAAGAAGATGAGCAATCATCTTCTTTTTTTTATGTTAAACAAACTTTTTGTAAAGAATTTCTGTCTCAAAATCGCTTGCAGCAGAAAAGTGCACGGATGTCAGAGGATTTACAGAAATATAAACTGTTTTTATATTAATACATAACTAATATTTAGTAAGTTATATATACAGTAAATTTCATCATTATCATGCTTATAATAATAAATCTATTGGAGGAGAAAACCGATTATGGTTAAAAAATCGAATAGCGTAAAAGGAACTGTATATTTTGTATTGCTGGGTCTGTTGCTCTTTGTAGTTGCGGCGGGAGCAGCGGATGCGTTTATATTTAGAGGATACACATTTAATGAAACGAATGCCATATTAAATAACACCAATGTCACCATCGAAGTTTATACTATGGGCGGCGGCGGGCCTCCATCAGTGGTTGGCTCCTATTCTAATATAAGCAATGAGTCCGGATATTTTAGCGTAAATGTCACTCAAAATAGTCCTGAAAATTATTTTTATAGACCAATATTAAGGCACTTTAACGAGACAACCCAGAATCTGGATTATATCGGGCAGTCATTACCGCAATTCCCGCATGAGATGATCTCAATGCTTACGGTAGGCAGCCCGATGAATTTCTACTTGAGGCGCGGCGGTACGATAAACATAAATGCGGTCAACGAGACTGGTGCCAACCAGCAATTCAGGTATATGATAAAGGATACAAGACTGGGCTACCCGATAGCAGAGAACTTCAGCGTTGAAGTAGAGAATGCAAATAACATATACGTTCCTCTGGAAAGGAGCTACTCTATCATGATATTCCCTAACCAGAGCCTGCCTGTAAGCTATGATCTGGACAATCTCTCCACCAAACCGAATAACACGGCAAATATAACATTCAACACATCTATCAGGCTGAGAAGGGTGAGCGGTAATGCAAGTTTATCCAACGGCTCGGCAGGCTTCAACAACCTGACTATAATAGCTTACCTGATGGAACCGGGAAATATGATCGGCAAAGACCACCCGATGCCTGCCAACATGAGCGCATTTAACTGGCAGAATCCACAGTCTGATATGTTTTATGCATCTAACGGCTCCTACAACATGACTCTGCCAGGTTCAGCAATGGATCCGGGTGCGAACATAATGCTCTTTGCAGTGGCGAACTTCGGCGACACTTATTACGGAGCGTTCAGGAATATAACCATGAATTACACGCCATCGGCAATAACTGATTTTAACTTCACGTTACAGCCGCTGTTAGGAGTCGTAGAGAACATTACGGTAACGGATGCAGGTCGTTTTGGACCTCCAGAATCCCAGAACGTGAATGTAACAACCCTTCAACTGCCTTTCCTGCTGAAGAACGGAAGTGCCCCTATAACCGGCTTTGCACATATCGAGGTTGAGGTTGATTACTCAACAGTATATGAACACGGACCAAGTTTTAAGTGGATGTTAGATGTTCAGCAAGCAGACAGCGGGGCATTTTCTTTCCCTGCCATCAATGCAGGCATAAAGAAGATCAATGTATTCACCCAGGATTTCGCACCGCTTAAGACCTCAAGGAATGTCTCTCAACTGCAATCTCAGCCCGTGAATATCGGCTTAACGCAATTTAAACCGGAAAAACCTGATGGAACCGACTTTACAGATATTATGATGGATATGCTGCTGAGCAAATCCGAATGCGACGTTCCAGTTCCAGGCTCCGGCTGTTCTTTAATGCCAGATCCAAATAACGGACAGAGCATAGAGGATTTCAACCCGTTCAAGATAGTGATGGGCGGCGGCAAGATAAGCATGAGGATAAAGAAGCCGAGCCAGGGAATAACCGTGCATTACAAGAATGTCGATATGTTAGCCTCAGGACCGCCTGATGCACTGTTCGACGAGAGCGCAAGCCAGTCGCAGAGCGGCTCATCAGTAGAGCAGGCATGGAGGTTCGGCAGCAAGGGTCCTGAGATATACGATGAGGTCCTTATCGGAGTACCTATCAGTTCAAGTATCAGCATTTCAGGAGTTAAATTAGGAAAACTTTACGACGAGAACTGGAACCCGGTATGGGATATGAGCGCAGGGAATACATCTGCGGACAGGCCCTCTGAGTATAGCAGCTTTCCCGACGCCTGGTTCGGTTCATCAGGCATGTCCTGCAGCACCAGTAATGCCTCCTCAGAATGCTATATCGACTCAGCGAACAACACACTCTGGCTCCGGATACCCCACTTCTCCGGTGTTGGTCCCACGATAGTAGGGACGACCTCTTCAAGCAGCAGTAGCAGCGGTGGCGGCAGCACAGGCGGCGGTGGAGTAACAACTTCAGAGCCGATTTCCAATATAGAGAAGGCTGAAAGCCATGATAAGAGTCTCACCGCCGGCACTCCGGTTACCTATTCGTTCAGTGCAGCCGAGCACGGAATATCCGGGATAGTCATTACTGGCAAAGAGAACGAGAATGCGATAACAGTAAGGATTGAGGCTCTTAAAGGCACCTCGAACAACGTGAAAACCGGTGCTCCCGGAACCGTATATAAGAACCTGAACATTATAGTCGGAACCCAAAAAATAAAGGAAGCTATAATCAAATTCAAAGTCGAGAACTCATGGCTTGATAAGAATAAACCTGCTGGCAGTGATATCAGGCTTGTAAAATGGGACGGAAGCAACTGGATACAGCTTGAAACTGCGGAAAAAAGTAAAGATGGGGCGTTCACGCACTTTGAGGCAAAGACCGGCAGCTTCTCAAGTTTTGCTATAGTTGCAATGAAGGCTTCCGAATCGCAGGCTGTACCGGGGCAGACAGGCGCGAATGTGACCTCGACCGCCGCCGGCCAGGCGGAAACAACTAATGCTCCGTCGACGGCTCCGGAAGAGACCCCCGGGTTTGAGCCAATGCTTGCCGTGTTCGCACTTTGTGCGGTATACCTGTTCGGTAAAAAGAGAAGATGATTTTTCATCTTCTCGATTTTTTATAAGATAGATATGATTTTTAAAAAAGTGAGTCCATTACTTTCAGAGAAGGTCGTATTTTTAATATTTGTATTTGTACTCCTGCTGTTTTTATCAGGTATATTTTCAATATTAGCTGAAGCTAAAAGCGATAAAATAAAAACGGATGTAAAATCCGGCATGTTAAAAGGAGAGAACGTCCCTGTAATAATCATACTGAAAGACCGTTTTTCTCTTAAATCAGTTTCAAAAGACAATGCAGTAATTATGAAGGATGCAGCTTCAGGCAGCCAGGGGAAACTTTCGGCTGTACTGGATGAGGAAAAGAAAAGAGGAAAAGCGAATAAAATAAAACAGTTCCGGATCGTGAACGCTATTGCCGTGAACGCATCGCCCGACCTTATCGAAAGCCTCTCCATGCGCGATGATGTGGCAAGTATAGAACCTGATACCCGGGTTCATATCACAGTCGACTATTCAGCGCAGATACCGGGAGACCGGATAGCTGCCGCAACCGCCGCGATAAAACATATAAACGCTACAGGCGCCTGGGAACAGGGGATTGACGGGACCGGGATCAACGTATCAGTGATAGATACCGGGATTTATTCTTTGCATCCCGATATTTCAGGGCGCGTCATCAAATGGGTTGATCTCGTGAACGGGATTAGCATACCTTATGACGATAATGGTCACGGGACGCATGTCGCAGGAACAGTTGCCGGGAACGGGAGCCAGGGAACTACTACAGGGGTAGCGCCGAATGTGAGCTTATTCGGAGTGAAAGCGCTTAGCGCGGAAGGCTGGGGCTATGAAAGTGATATAATAAGTGGAATAGAATGGTCCGTAGATAACGGGGCTAATGTGATCAGTATGAGCCTTGGAGGAGGTAGCTGGACAACAGCAAACTGCGACACAGATAATCCAGCCATGGCAACTGCAATCAATAATGCTGTTAACGCAGGCATAGTAGTTGTGGCAGCTGCCGGAAACGACGGGGTCAGCGTATCCTCACCGGGCTGCATCCAGAATGCAATTGCCGTTGGTGCGGTTGATAGCAATGATATTATAGCATCCTTCTCAGGCAGAGGTGCGGCTATGGCGGATCATGGGGTTGTTGCGCCAGGTGTCAGTATCACTTCATTGGATCGCTCTAATGGCTACACTATTATGTCAGGCACATCAATGGCAACTCCGCATGTTTCAGGCGCGGTCGCGCTTCTTCTTCATGCCGCAGGAAAAAATGGCTCAACGCTTTCGCCGTCCCAGATAAAAAATATACTTGAAACCACTTCGGTGGATATAGGCACTGCCGGAAAAGATAATACTTACGGAGCAGGAAGACTAAATATCTTTACTTCAATCGCCCCGTCTGTTGTTGCAAATCCCACCGGATATGAGGCAACAGGTGCAGCCAGGAATGGCACTGCAATAACCCTGAATGCAACGATAACTGATAGCCCGGCAGGAGTAAAGAATGCCAGTGTGAATGCCTCGATAATAAATGCCTCTCTAACAAATATCTCACTATCCAATGTCTCAGGCTTCTGGATAAACAATAGTGTAATTGTAAATACCTCAGATGGCACATACAACCTGAATGTTACCGCGTATAATTATATGGGCCTTGTAAATGATTTTGTTCAGCTAGCTGTAGTCGTGGATAGCACCCCTCCTCTTATCATCAACACCAGTTCAACTCCCTCGCAGATAGAAGCCGGCTCAGGAAGCTCCGTATTAAGAGCAAATATAACAGATAACTTAAGCGGCGTTACACAGGTAACGGTGAACCTGAGCGCTATAGGCGGCCCCTCAGCCAGTCCAATGCAGAATTTAAGCGGCATCTGGCAGCTATCTGTAAATACCACAGAGGTCGGGAACTTCTCGCTCTCAGTGAATGCCACAGACGGTGCCGGGAATTTTAAGAACACGAATGTCCTGCTGAACGTGACCGACACAACCCCGCCCGTGATAAGCCGTGCCGCAGCCATTCCGGATTCGATAAGAGCCAGCAGGATCGATTATGCCATACTGGAGGTCAGCACAAGCGACTTTGCCGATGTGAGCAGCATTAGGAACGTTACAGTTAACCTCAGCAGTATCGGTGGAAGCTCCAACCAGGAGATGCAGAACTCAGGCGGTTTATGGCTGTTTAATGTAAGCACGAATACAACAGGCATAGATGGGACATTGATAAGTCTTCCTGTAAATGTAACAGACTCCCGGAATAACAGCAATGCTACAGCCGCTATACTTCTTGGGATCAAAAAGACATTCACTGCAGTTATCGGGACCCCGATATCGTTGAATCTTACGATAGGTACTGTGAACATCAATTTCTCTATCACCATCCCCGAATCTGCCGTGCTGTCGGGTGAGCCGCTATTTGCCCCTGTCGATATTCCTGCGTACGGTGACATGGACTATGCCGGGGTTGCTCTGAACATATCTAACCTGAGTTTGATGCGCCTCTCAGGATCGAAGTTGCATATAATTCCTCTCTCACTACTGAAAATGAATCAAAACTGAGATTGTGGACTTACAATACGACTGCAAGCAGATGGGAAATCACAGATAATTCCAGTGTGGATACCATTAATAAAACGGTCACGGGATACACAAGCCATTTTTCAATATTCGCGCCCCTTGCCGATGTCACACCGCCTGTCATTTCAGGTATTGCGGCATCCTCAATCACCACAGGCTCAGCCGCAGTAACATGGACTACGGATGAGGCGGCGCAGGGCACTGTAAGATACGGTACAGGCAGCGGTGTCTATACATCAACCGAAGAAGAGACCTCCAATGTAACATCCGGCAGCGTGCAATTAACTGGATTGTCTGCAGGCACCAGGTATTATTATATCGTGAGCAGCAAAGACCAGAGCGGCAACACAGCCAACAGTACCGAGATGAGCTTTACAACATCCTCTTCCGGGGGAGGCAGCAGTAGTGCTTCAGGCGGCGGTGGGGGAGGTGGAGGCGGCGGTGGAGCCTCAGCCGAGAACGCTACAAATATTGAAGTAAAAGAAAAATATGACCTGCATATCTTCAAAGATAAGGTGACTGCGTACGCTTTCACCAACCGCAGCAACCCTGTTCTGTTTGTCAATATAACAGGCAATATCAGCGCAGGGGAGATAAATACAGCCGTGGAGATTCTCAGGAACACGTCCTCCTTAGTAAAAACACATGCCCCCGGCCCGGTTTATAAGAATATCAACATCTGGGTCGGAACATCGGGTTTTGCTGTACCAAAAAATATAAAAGATGCAGAGATCACTTTCAGGGTTGAAAAAGAATGGGTCAATCAGAATGAGCCCGGTACAATTACCCTTTACCACTACGATTCCGAATGGGTGGCGCTGCCAACCAGAAAAATAAAAGAGGATGATATATTTGAGTATTATGCGGCTCAGACCGGGAAGTTCTCTCCTTTCGCGATAACCATGTTAAGAGCCGCAGCTCAGGAACCTGCAGGCAGTGTCGCGGCAGCCCAGGTCACTCCTGTGGTAACTGCTGACAATCCTGCAAAACTGAACCAGGGACCGATACCGGTTGCCCCGGAAAAGGGAACGGGCATTATGCTGATAGCAATGGCAGTTTTAGTAATAATAACGGCAATACTCGCAGCAGTCTATATTTTCGAGAAAAAGAAGATCGTATTCTCACCAAAATGATTATGCTTGCCGTGAACAAATACGCAGCCAGTAATGAGCAATAAAAACATTGACAGAATATCCGGCAGGGTATGGAAATTCGGCGATAACATAGATACCGATGTTATCATCCCGGGCAAATACCTGCGCACTACAGATATGAGCGTATTCGCATCTCATGTCATGGAAGGAACAGACCCGCAGTTCTCAAAAAAGGTGCAAAAAGGCGATATAATAGTCGCAGGCAAGAACTTCGGGTGCGGCTCGTCAAGGGAGCAGGCGCCGCTGGCACTGAAACATGCGGGCGTTGCATGTATAGTCGCAGAATCGTTCGCCAGGATTTTTTTCAGGAACGCGATCAACGTGGGTCTCCCGATAATCGAGGCAAAAGTCGATTGTGAAGAAGGAGATATTATTGAGATCGACCTCGGAAAAGGATTCGTAAAAAACAAGGACCAAAGCTACCAGGGAACAAGACTCCCCGATTTCCTGCGCGAAATACTGGTGGACGGCGGGCTTGTGGAGCACCGGAAAAAGAAGGCTTTGCAATGATATTCCCGGCAGATTATAAAAGTGTGGGCGTAACGAGGACCGACCCGGAAGAGCGGATAGGTTGCCCCGTTTATTTCTCAACCGAATACCTGATCGCCGACCTGCCCTCAGGCTATGCGATATACAGGGTGAAAAGTGAGGGCGAAGGGTTATTGAAAAAGCTTGTATCCCTTGAGTTGATCGTAAAAGGGGAACAGATAAGGAAATTCCAGGAAAAACTTGATGCGCACGACAGGACGCGGCTTATAGAATCGGCGATCCCGCTGTGCAAAGGACGCATGAACACAGTGATTTTTGAAGGCATGGACAGGCACATCACTTTCGTGCACGAGCCGAGCCTTCATGAAGTGATGGAGATAGAGATCATCGACATCATGCCCCCGGAACCGCCGTGGCTTGCTTCTGCCATAGAGAGGCTTGTTAAAAGCGGCATACTGGGAGAACTTAATATCAGGTTCACCAAAAAACTCATCGACCTTCGCTCATTCGAGGGTGAAAAAGCGGTCTTTCCCTGCTATGCTTCGGAACTTAAAGGGAAATACCTTGATACCGATACCGATATTGAGAATAATTCCGAGCTTATCGGCTGCGATATCTCAAAACAGATATTCGAACTTCGGTTCCCCAACCTCACTTACAGGCATATAAACATGTGTCCTCTCAAGGCGGAGCTGTACATGCCAGCGAAGCCTTTTATCACAAGATGCTGCCAGAGCAAGAAATCGGGCATGGTGAACATCAATGGCATAGACGGCGCAGTTGTGCACTGGGGAGCGTCCGAGTATGATATCGTGGATGCGATAAGGATGCTGGTGAAGGTTTTGAAAGGCAACAATCATTCAGTCAGTAAACAGTAAAAAATCAAGTTTTTCAAGATTTATATATCGGTTTTTCGATGTTGCCTATTTTAAGGATGTCCATCTCCCGCACCAACCTGAGACGACAGTAAAGCGTTAGCAATGAGTGATCAGCAAAAACCTAATAACCATTAAATACATGTTGTCTTACATACCTATTAAAGAGGTATTAAAGATGTATGTCAAAAAAACCATAACTCTTCCAAAAGAACTGGAAAAAGATGTAGAGAAGTACCTGATAGGCAGGCATTACTCGAATCTCTCTGAGGTCATAAGGGACGGCATAAGGAGGATTCTAAAAGAGTATGGGAAGAAAGAATCCATAGATGAGGCTGCTGAGCTTTATAAAGAGGATAGAATAACCATAAGACAAGCAGCCGACCTTGTGGGCCTTACCCTGAGAGAAACATTGGACGAATTTGGAAAGAGAGGTGTATATATCCGCTACGGTAAAGAAGAGCTTGCTGAGGATACTTCATGATAGTAGTGAGTGATTCTACGCCTCTAATTCATCTTGCCAAAGTGGGATGTATGGAACTTCTCTTTTCTCTATACAAAGAAGTTCTGATTACAAAAGAAGTCTACAGGGAAGTAGTTGAAGAGGGAATTATTCTAGAAAAAGATGATGCAGGGATTATTCAGAAATATGTAGGAAAGAGCATTCATGTAAAAAGTCCCAAGTCACCTTCTGATCTACTGGTAGATAAATATCGCATCCATAAAGGCGAAGCAGACTCAATTCAGCTTGCAAAGGAGATTGGTGCTCAACTTATTCTTATGAACGAAAGGGATGGGAGGAACGCAGCTAAAAATGAGGGATTTAAGGTCAAGGGCAGTATAGGAATCCTATTTGATGCATTAAAGGCAGGAACAATCAATGAAAAAGAAGTTTTAACAATTCTCAATAAATTCAAAAAGAACCCGCAGGTTTTTTGGATAGAACCAGACATTATAAAGTCCGCAATAGAGAAAATACATACAAAATGAATCTAAATATGCAAATAAAAATGGAGCATAATGAAAATAGCTATAGTTCCCGGTGACGGCATAGGAAAGGAAGTAATACCCGCCGCCCTCTCCGTGCTTGACGCTTTTGGTCTTGATATCGAAAAAATACCTCTTGAAATAGGCTATGGAAAATGGAAGCGTACGGGAAGCGCGCTCACTGATGATGATATAAACCTCATTAAAGATTGTGACTGTGTGCTTTTCGGAGCCATCACCACCCCGCCTGACCCGAATTACAGGAGCGTGCTTGTCCGTTTGCGAAAAGAGCTTGATCTGTATGCTAACATCCGCCCGTTCTCACCGCTGAAAACAGTAAAATTACCCTGCGCTAAAAAATTCGATTTTGTTATCGTCAGGGAGAATACAGAGGGCATGTATTCAGGTGTGGAAGAGCTTCACGAAGATGCGGCATATACCACGAGAGTCTTGACACGGAAAGGCTGCGAGAGAATAGCGGAGCGCGCCTGCGCCCTGGCAAAACCCCGCAAAAAGAACATAACGGTCGTGCACAAGGCTAATGTGTTAAAGTCCGACTCCTTTTTCCGCGATGTCTGTACTGGCGTTGCAAAGCGAAATGGCATATCGTATAATGAAATGCTCGTGGACGCCATGGCGTATGACCTTATCCTGCGCCCTGAGAAGTACGATGTGATAGTGACCACCAACCTCTTCGGGGATATCCTCAGCGACGAAGCCGCTGCCATAGCAGGAGGGCTTGGTCTTTGCCCGAGCGCGAATGTGGGCGACCGGTACGCGCTTTTTGAGCCCATCCACGGCAGTGCCCCTGATATTGCGGGAAAAGGCATAGCAAACCCGATAGCGGCTATACTGAGCGTCAGAATGATGCTTGAGTGGATGGGAGAGATGGAAAGTGCGAAATCTATTAGCAGGGCTGTTGACAACGTTCTCCAGCAGGGGATAGTGACGCCTGACATGGGGGGTTCATATTCGACGGTTGATGTATCGGATGCTATAGCAAAAATGGTCAACAGATAGAGAGCATAAAAGATGCTGTTCAATGACTTACGAACAAAACCAAAAAGCATAAATGTGCCTTGTTAGTAAAAGATTATGGATAGGAAGTAAAATAATATTCAACTTAATAAGTTAATCTCTTAATATATTCGTTATATATAAAGTATCTTATGAAGAATAAAAACGAAAATATTATAACATCGCATGAAGATTTGCAGCGAGAAATCGCCGAGCACAAACGGGTGGAGGCACTTAAAGCAGCAAAAGCAGAGGATGAAAAAAACAAGTCAAACGCGATTATTGAAGCCATCGGCGATGGTATCATCATTCAGGATACTGACTTCAAGATAATATATCAAAATCAGGTTCAGAACGATTTACACGGCGACCATGTTGGTGAATACTGTTACAAAGCGTACGAAAGCAGGGATTCCATATGCGAGGGCTGCCCGATTGAATTAACTTTCAGGGATGGAAAGATCCATAAAGCGGAAAGAAGCGTCATCACAGATACCGGAACATTTTACTTCGAACTTACGGGGTCGCCTTTGAGAGATTCTACGGGGAAAATCATAGCAGGGGTCAAGGTTGTCAGAGACATCACCGAAATAAGGCGAAATGAAAAAGCCCTTCAGGAGAGCGAGAAGCGATACCGCAGTCTCTTTGAGACCATGTTGCAGGGAGTGGTCTATCAGGATGCTGAGGGAAAGATAATCTCTGCCAATCCTGCCTCAGAGAAGATATTGGGTTTGACAATCGACCAGATGCAGGGCAGGACCTCCGCAGATCCCAGATGGAAAGCGATACACGAAGATGGCAGGGACTTTCCGGGAGAGACCCACCCATCAATGGTTGCTTTAAGAACCGGAAAAGAAGTAAATAATGTCGTTATGGGGGTTTTTAATCCCCGGGAAGAAAAATACTGCTGGATAAATATTCATGCAGTACCGCAATTCAGATCCGGGGAAAATAAGCCCTACCAGGTATATACAATCTTCGACGATGTCACAGAGCGCAAACGGGCGGAAGAGGAGTTGCGTGAAGGAGAACGTTTCTTAGAAAGCGTCTTCGCAAGCATCCAGGACGGGATCGGCATCATCGACAAAGATATGAACATCCTCCGTGTCAACCCGACCGCTGAAAGGTGGTACCCGTATGCTGTACCGCTTGTTGGCAAGAAATGCTATGAAGCCTACCACAGGCGGAGAGAGCGATGCGAAGTCTGCCCTGCCTGGAAAACACTTAAAACTGGCGAATCAGCCTATAAAGTAGTTACCAAACACGGACAAGGAGGAAAGGAAGTTGGGTGGCTGGAAATCTATAGTTTCCCTATGATCGATACGGCAACGGGGGAAATGAAAGGAGCGATTGAATATGTACGCGATATTACAGAGCGCAAGCGGGTTGAAAAAGAGAAAGACAGGCTCCTGAAAGCCATAGATAACACTACCGACGGAATCACGATTGCCGATGAAAAAGACCGGTACATCTATGTAAATGCAGCATATGCTAAGATTTTCGGTTACTTGCAGGAAGAGTTTATTGGAGAGACCTGGCGGAAAATCACGCCGCCTGAGCTGATAGCTCCAACTGAAAAGGAATTGACAAGGACCCTGCATAACAAGGATTTCGGCACATTCAGGGGAGAGGTTCCTGGTCTTCGGAAAGACGGGACTATAATCCCCACAGAAGTACAGGGCACAACTCTCTGGGATGGGGACGGCAACTACCTGGGACATATATGCGTCGTAAGAGATATTGCAGAACGCAAGCAGATGGAGGAGACTCTGAGGCTGTTCTCAGAGGCTGTGGAGAATGCACCGGACAGTGTTCAAATAGTCGATCTCAACGGTCATATAATCTATTCCAACAAAGCTACTGAAGAAATATACGGCTTCTCTCCAGAAGAGTTCAGGGGAAAGCATGTCAATGAATTGAATGCCGACCCGGAGTTTGCCGGCAAAATTATACTACCCGCCATAAAAGAGAGCGGACGGTGGGTCGGGGAACTCACGGTCAAACACAAAGATGGGAGTACATTCCCTATCTGGTTAAATGCTTCAATGGTCAAAAACAGCAAGAATGAACCCATAGCTATGATGGGTATCATTCACGACATCACCGAACGCAAGCGGGCTGAAGAAGATATTAAAAAATACGCTAAAGAACTTGAGGAATCCAACCGCATGAAGGAGCTGTTCATTGATATCATGCATCACGACCTTATAAATCCCCTGACTGCTGCCAGTGGCTTTATCGAGCTTCTCAAAGAAGATGAGATACAATCCCGGAAAAGGATATATCTGGAAACAATTGAAAAAAATCTGGTCAAGATGCTGGAACTGATGGATAGTGCCACCAAACTTTCTAAACTTGAAAGCTCAAAAAGCATAGAGTTAATGGCTATGGATTTAGAGAAGGTAATTAATGAGGTTATTGGGAACCTGTCTCACCTTGCTGCAGATGCCGGGATGAAGATTGAGAACAAGATAAACATGAGCATGCCTGCCAGGGCAAATAAAATTATAGAAGAAGTGTTTACCAACATAATATCCAATGCAATAAAATACGCTTCAAGCGGTAAAAGGATCGTACTGGAATGCGAAGAGAGGAAAGGATGCTGGAATATCAGGGTTACGGACTTCGGGGAAGGTATAAAAGATCGTGATAAGACGGTAATCTTTGGCAGGTTCCGAAGGATGGCAAAGAAAGGCGTTAAGGGTTCGGGTCTGGGCCTGGCGATTGCCGGTAAGATCATGAAACTGCATAACGGCAGGATATGGGTTGAGGATAATCCCGAAGGTGGGGCGGTTTTTATTGTAGAGATACCAAAGCTTGAGTCACTATATCAACATCATTAGCCCGAACGCCAGTGCTCCTGCCAGGAGAGGCGATATCACCCATGCAATTACTATCTTCTTTACGACCTCGCCTTTTACTATATGCATCCCGCTGTTTGCGCATCCGATGCCGATAACGCCGGCTGCAACGATCTCGCCAAGAGATACAGGAACGCCAAGGATAGAGGCGATGTGGACAATGATAGCAGATGTGAATTCCACGAAAGTGGCCCTGACCACGCAGAGTTCCGTGATCTCCTTTCCTACCGTATCCAGCACCCTGCCTCCCATAAGTAGAGCGCCAAAACCGATCGCCATGCCTGCGAAGACAGACCCGTAAAATTGCGAAAACCCGCCTGCACCTACTATAGGACCTACGGCATTGGCTGCGTTATTGGCTCCGGCAGAGTAGGCTACATAGCAGCCTGAAATGATGAGAAGACCGTTCAGGAGTTTTTTTATCGATGCTTCTGAGTCGCTGTGATCTGCAAGCCAGACAAGGATATCGGCATAAAAGTATTTGCCTAAAATATATGCGAGCAGCCAGGCGAGAATGGGCGTAACTATCCACCAGGCTACAATGTATCCAAGAAGTGGTACATTTAATTTTGAAGCTCCGTAGAAAAGTCCGATCCCCACAACAGCCCCTACAGCCGCCTGACTTGTAGATATAGGGACACGCAGCATGTTTGCCACAAACATAGTTATACCTGCAGCCGCGACCGCGACGATAGCGCCTTCAAGCAGTATTGTTCCTTCAGGGAGAATCCCTTTGCCCAGGGTCTTTATAACTTCTCCGCCGCTGAACACCGCTCCAAGAAGAGAGAATATACCGATCAGCATCACAGCCTGGTACTTTGTCCGGACTTTTGCCCCGTATGCTGCACCCATTGCCGCAGCGGCATTGTTGCCTCCTATGTTAATCCCCATAAAAGCAGCTACAATGAATGCCACAATCAGTATTGAATCCATAATAAATCTCTTAAATCCGACTGGCTACTATTTTTATAGTTAATATAATGTAATGATACAGGCAAAAATTGACTCAAACATGTTCAGGCTTCCGATACCAGCCTGTCGATCAGCTTTCGCCCTTCCTCTGTCTTGAATATCGGCGTGTCCCATTCCTGTATTATCTTCGTCCTTTGCGCTTTTACTTCCATTTTTTTAACAGGATCGTATCCGGTTTTTTCGTAGGTTTCTCTGTAGATCAATATTCCGCATCTCTGCCAGGCAGGCGTCTCTGCGATGTTGATGCCGTGCCGGAACACAAGCTCATGAACATCACTGGCTTTCATGTTCTTCAGGCGTTCTGCGGCTTCGTTTTCACTCAGTCCTGATTTTAGCAGCGTATAGTATCCGTAAGAACTCACATGGTTCCTCCACGTCTCCGCCTGCCTCCATAGAAGATACCTGTAAATATCATCTTTTCCAAGGAGTATGACCCTTGAATCAAATGCTACGGGAGTCTTCATATCCAGGCTGATCGTAAGCGCGGAAGAAAAATAACCCGGGATGACCGAATCTATTTTCTCAATCCTGCTGTTGTACGGAATATCGCAGAAAAAAAAGCTGACCTCATCCGAGAACGTGAAGGCGAACAGCGGGTTCAAGCCGCTTTCCCTGAAAAGGGATTCAACCGAGTCCGCCATCGCATGCGCGAACTTCTCGTCATATGGTTTCTCAAACCCTAATGCAGCAAGCGCGCGCCTGAAACCCCGCCCGTCAATCCTGACAGCAAAAGGAGGGAAGACCCGCAGGTCGGAATAGAGCTCCCTCTCTTTCATTTCTTTTTCTAAAAAAGCATTGCTCAAGATCTATTGTTCTTCCTCGCTGGATATATTATAATCCTCAGGGATCTCTTCAGGCTTCTTGAACTGGTCTTTCACGTGCCTGATAAGGACGACATCAGCGACGGCAGTGACCCACCTGTACGGAATGATAACTCCTCTGTCAGCGTTATCAAACATTTCAGGGTTCAACCGTGAGGCAGCAAGACCCGATACTTTTCTCTCACTTACATCAAGCTGAACGTCACTTACTTTTCCAATGTAAACTCCTCTGTCGGTATAAATGTTCAAACCAAATAATGTCGAAACCTCTGACTGCATCGAATCACCTGACCTGAATATGAACGGGAGAAATATATACTTTATTGATTTTGGCGGTTATTCCGAGAAGTTTAATATGATAATGGATTATTTAGGCGCAGATGTTAACAAATGATGAAATAAAACTACTAATAAAGAAATATGCCCTGCAAAATGCGGTCAAATACAAAAAGACGCCGCAGGCAGGGGCGGTGATGGGAAAGGTCATGGCTAATCCTGAACTTCGCTCGCGGGCAAAGGAAATAACCGGTCTTGTGAACGAAGTCCTTGTCGAAATAGAACAGATGAACCATGAAGCGCGCGAAGAGGAGCTGAAGTCGCTTGCACCCGAGCTCATTGAGGAGTTGAAAGAGAAGAAAGAGCCTGATAAAGGCTTGCCTCCTCTTGAGATGAACGGTCCGCTTGTGATGAGGTTCGCGCCAAACCCCAATGGTCCCCCCACGCTCGGAAGCGCAAGGGGCATAGTTGTGAACTCGGAATATACCAGAAAATATCACGGGAAGCTCATTATCCGCTTTGATGATACCGACCCTGCGACCAAGCGCCCGATGCTTGAGGCTTACGATTGGTACCTTGATGATTGCAGGTGGCTTGGGGCAGTACCCGATGAGGTAGTTATAGCATCGGACAGGATACCGTTATATTATGAGGTCGCAAAAGAACTAATAAGAAAAGACGGAGCCTACGTCTGTTTCTGCGAGCAGGAAGTGTTCAAGGCACTCAAGGACGAAAAGGAAGCATGCCCGCACAGGGAGCAGGGAGTGGAGAAAAACCTTGAATTCTGGAGAGAGATGCTTTCAGGCTGTCGCAGGGAGCAGGAAGCGGTGCTTCGCATCAAGACCGATATAGCCCATAAAGACCCTGCCATCAGGGATTGGGTAGCTTTTCGCATCATCAAGACCCCGCATCCAAGACCGGAAGTGGATGAAAAATACTGCGCATGGCCGTTACTGGATTTCGAAGGGGCTGTTGAAGACCATCTTCTTGGAACGACCCTGATAATTCGCGGCAAGGATCTTGCGGACAGCGAGAAAAGGCAGAGGTATGTATATGAGTACATGGGCTGGACTTACCCGAAGACCATGCACTGGGGGCGCGTGCAGATACACGAGTTCGGGAAGCTAAGCACGAGCGGCATCAAGAAAGCGATCGCTGAAGGGATTTACACAGGATGGGATGACCCGCGCCTGCCCACAATCCGCGCCATCAGAAGAAGAGGCATACAACCTGAGGCGCTTCGGAAGTTCATGATCGACCTCGGTCTTGGCGAGACCGATATAAGCCTGAGCCTGGATACGCTGTACGCTGAGAACAGGAAGCTCGTTGATCCTGTAGCGAACAGGTATTTCTTTGTCTGGGACCCCGTTGAAATGAACATCGAGGGCGCAGAGCCGAAAATAGCAAAGGCGCCGCTCCATCCTTCGCGTGGAGGGATGAGGGAGATACCTGTGGGAACAACAGTGCTGGTTTGCAGGAATGATGTTGATACGCTCAAGGCTGGCGAACGCCTGCGCCTGAAAGACCTTTGCAACATCCAGATAACCGGCATCTCACCGCTGACAGCGAAGTTCATTGGCACCGATATGGACCTTGTCAAGAAAGAGAAGGCACGCATCATCCACTGGGCGCCGCCTGACGGGCTGAAGGTCAAAGTGCTGTCGCCCGACGGAGAATATACAGGCATCGGGGAGCGCGGGATAGAGAGAGAGGTGGATAAGGTTGTGCAGTTCGAGAGGTTCGGGTTCGTGAGGATCGATAGCGTTAGCGGGGATGAGGTCGTGGCGTATTTTACGCATAAGTAAGAAAAGAATTTAGGAAAAATAACCTATGAATATACGCTTATCTCAGGAAACCCCTAAAGGAAAATATCTGGAGGTAGACTGCGAAAATCAGCTTGTACAAATAATATTTACGTGGCATTCTTTGGATGCAATCGAAGACTATGAAATGACACTTGAAAATATATTAAATTATTTATTATATCCAGAAGAAGTAGTAAAGGGGCATGCAAACAGATATATTGCGCATCGAAGATTAAATCATCATTTAGCAAGAGTAGTCTATGAATATGACGGGCGCAATGTTATCGTAATAACTTTTTATATAAGTTATGTTAATAGATACTTTAGAGAAGGAAAATATGAAGATAAAATACTATCCTGATGCCGATGCGCTGGTTGTGAGGATACTTGATGAAAAACCAGACCATGGTGAGCAAGTAGGCGAAGAGATGATTCTTCATTATACCAAAGACAATAAACTTGTTAAGATAGAAATACTTGATGCTTCCAGAACAGTGATTGATTTTCTCCAGCCAATACTCAGCCAGAAGCCTTTGAAAGCATCAAGAGCGACAGCATAATACAGAGTTCCTGGAGAGGGTATATACCAATGGTGTTATCGCCCGATGGGGAATATACAGGCATCGGGGAGCGCGGGATTGAGAAGGAAGTGGACAGGGTCGTGCAATTTGAGAGGTTCTGGTTCGTGAGGATCGATAGCGTTAGCGGGGGTGAGGTCATGGCGTATTTCACGCATAAGTGAAATAATGCTGGAGGTTTACCCCCGCCCCAGCAGCCTGCACGTCTTGCATACCGCCTCGCTGCCCGGTTCCCCGCAGAGCCTGCACTGCACTATCTTCGTATCGGGCGGACGCAGCGCCGGGGCGAGCACATCAAACCCCCCAAGCAGGGAGTATTTCGTTCCCGGATGCTTTACCTCGTAGTTATTGACCATTTCGCGAATCTCGTTGCGGAGCGCCTCACCTGCATAGGGGCACTCATCCGTGCTCACGGGCAGGTCATTTAAGAACCCGTAAAGCGCCACCTCTTTTTCAGGGATGCTTCGGAGCGGTTTTATTCGCATTACAAGACCGGGCTGGATTACGCCGGGCAGCATTCTCTTTAATCTGTCCATATCCCCGCGCAGGTAGTTCATCAGGATGGTCTGCGCCTCGTCATCAAGATTATGACCTATAGCGAGTTTATCAGCGCCAAGCTCCCGTGCGGCTTTATTCAGGAGGTTTTTCCGGAGCACGCCGCATAAAGTGCAGGCGGCGTGTTCTTTTCTTTTCGTAAGCTCATCAAGAGTAGTGCCGAACCCTTCCTCGAACGTTTTTATGGTATGGGGAATCCCAAGCTCCCCTGTGAGCTTTACAGCATGGGATAATGTATGTTCCCTGTATCCTTTGATGCCTTCATCTATCGTGATCGCCAGAAGTTCGATATCAGGTCTGTTTTTAAATATCTTATGCAGGACATAGAGAAGAGCAACACTATCTTTTCCCCCGCTAAGCGCGACTGCTATCCTGTCGTTCTTTTCGACCATCCTGAGTTTTCGGATATCACGTTTTATCTTCCTTTCAACGTCATCTATAAAGTGCACCCTGCACAGGTGAGCATTTGAGTATTTCTGGAATACAACCGCGCTTTTGTTGCATCGCTGGCATTTCATGTATTTGCATAAAACGATCTCATTTTATTAATAATCTGTCCAGAGATTAGCTAACTCCATATAATCTATGTAATGTACGTAGCAGAAAAAAAGAAGGGAAGGGTTAGAACCGTTTTGGAGGTTCTAATCCCGTCCATTAGAACTGATGGGTTTTAGCGACCATCTATTCTTCGTCTTATTTACCCTCTCCAGCGTGTCCACTATTCTGGATGCCTGCTGTAACACCTGTGCAAGGATTCTCCTTGAATATATTTTCGAGCCAGTGAATGATCTCCACATGCGTAATATCTTCATCATCTTCATCTTCCTCAGTTTCTGGTACTAATTTTACAGTCACTGTCATATCGCCGGTCACGTTGATATGGTCTTTGCTTTTCTCATATTCTTCCGCACTTACTTTATATTTATAGTCTCCAGGGATTAAGTTGGTGAATATTGCAGTTCCTGTATCGTCTGTTTTGATTTTACTTCCGTTCATTGAGACTTTCGCGCCAGCGATTGGCAAACCCGTCTCGTTGTCAATGACTGTGAAAGTTACATTAACAGCAGTTGATGGGGGCGTATCTGGCGAAGGTGTCTGTAGACTGTAAGTCACATTTACCGAGGTTTCTGTAGTATTTCCAGATGTGTCTGTTGCTCTTGCATAGATAGTATTCGAACCTGATGCAAGGGTTACAGGTGAGCTCCATGATGTGTTTCCGGTTGCTTCCGCATAGCTTCCTTCTGCTCCTACTTTCACTTCCACTTTGCTGACACCGATATCATCAGAAGCAGTTCCGTTGACTGTTATAGCGTCAGTTGTGAATGTCTGTCCATCTGTCGGAGAGGTTATGGCGATGACCGGAGGAGTATCTGATGTTGGAGTTGGAGTATCTGGTGTTGGAGTTGGCGCAGGTGGAAGTTGTCCATTCAGTTTATAGTACTCACCAGCAGGAGTCAATGTTCCTCCTCCGTTGGGATCTACATGACACGTGCCACATGAAGCACCGGTTTCAGTTGCATAGGATGGATATGCTGATGCTTGAGGTGCCAATACCAGAGCCATTACAGCTAAAAGCAATAGCCCGATTTTCATTTTATTATTCATCTGTTTATCTCCTTTTATTCATTCAGATCCGCTCTGTTTATCATTTTCGTTCATATAATCGGGGCAAAAACGCAGACAGTTTTATTCACTGCCTGTATTTACGTCCTGACCCATGGCGAGGAATATAAAACATTGCGAAATCTTATGTTACGTCCTTGGCTCCCCTGGTAAATAAAAGGTATAATCCGTAATCAGTAATGATTCTCATCGATGAAAACGACAGAAAATACGGTATGCGTAGGATACTGAACATTAAAAAAAGACATACGATTATCTATAGGATGAGCCCCTGCCCAATCTTAGTGGCTATCCACCCTTATATGCTGACTTCATTGGAACAAGGCTTGGCAAGCCTTTTCCACAGCCTGATGATCTTGTCATTGCAATCCTCCATTTTCAGGCTGACTGAAAGCATACCCTTATGGAAATTAACTTTAACTTCACGAACTACGCAGCGGTAATATTTTTCTTCATTACCCGAGAGATGTATGATCGTCTTGACGTGCTTTATCAGCCCAGAATCTTCCAGGAGCTTCAACTTCCTGTACACGGTTGCAAGGGGTATACCGAGCTCCGTGCATAACAGGAGGGCAGAACATTCCATGCTGGAGGTCATGGATAGTATCGCCCTTGAGTACTTATCTCCCAAAAGTTCAATAAGCATTTCTTCCGTCTTCATTTTTTGTACCCTGTTATCAATTTTTTAATCCGCATTTGATAGGATTTTACAATATAAGGTCATAAATCATACAGCATAAACCTGCCGACGGTTTCGATGGTTTTGATAGTTTCATTTTGATTAATTTATAAAAGCTTTTATGTAGCCAGACTTACAGGAAATTTTTAGCTTATGACTTCGCGCTTCGCCGCATCGTCACAATAGAAGGGTTCTCCATTATGCGGTAAGCTGCATCCGTATCTTTGCCTATTTTCACATCCCCTTTCCGTCCCACTGTGGCGGTAAAAAGATAATCCTCCCCGCTGTACACATCCACGGTCTCACCTGCTAACCCGGCGACCGTAAGGACCGCATATTTCTTTGTGCTCTCAACCGCTGGTATGAAGCCCGATACTTCGGATTTTCCAGCCTTTTTTTCTTTCTTTTTACCTTCCCGCCTCTCCCGTATTTCCAGATGGATGCCCAGCTTTTTCTCGATCTGGTCTATATTCTTCCCCCCTCTCCCGATAACGTTCGGTATATCTTCCTCATTCATGTACACTGTGGCACTTGAATCGGAAACGACTTCAATTTCAATAGCGTCCCGCGTGTATTTCTGCAATTCCCTCTGCACTGCTGCGGCTCCAAGGTCCCATATGCCCGGACGTTTTGCAGCAACTTCCCCGACCGGCATTACCACGACCTGTTCGCCGTACGTGTATATCTCGTACTCGACTTTCCTTGTCTCAAAATCAGTTACTGTTATAACTGGTCTTGAAAGGTCCTGCTCAATCATTCCATGCGGCACTTTCACTGTGAAACCGATATCATATACCTTGGAAATCTCGCCTTTTTCTATGAAAACAACCGTGTCCACGACCTGCGGTATGATACCGAGTTCAACCCTTCCTATGAGCCTCTGGATAGCATCAACAGCCCTTGTGGCATGCACTACCCCTATCATACCGACGCCTGCCATCCTCATATCCGCAAAAACATAGAAATCTTTCGTCTTTCTGACCTCATCGTATATCGTATAGTCCGGCCTCACGAGCAGCATGATATCCGCCGTCTTTTCCATATCGCGCTCAAGCGGACCGTACTGTGTTATCGCGTCCCGTACCTGCAGGTCGCGCGGCGATTCCATGGTTTTCACGATAAATCCTTTGTCGTGCAGGAACTCAGCAACACCGGCTGCGAACGTGGATTTTCCCGCGCCGGGCGGACCGGCTACAAGAATGCCCCGCTGCCTTTCGATGATCCTGCTTTTAAGCTCCTTGCTCAGCCTGTAATCCTCAAGACGCACTACGGCTATAGGTCTTACAGCCGTTATCTCCATGCCGTCTGAGAACGGGGGCTGTGCCGCCGCTATACGCATCGAGCCTATCTGGAACACGGTCGCACCCGTAAAATCCATCTCTAAAAATGAATCTGGGTCGCGTTTTGCTCGTTCGATAAGCTCGCGTACGATAGCATGAAGCTCGGTGTCCGTACAGACCTCGTCCCTGATCTTTACAAGCTTCTGGTTACCGATAGTGCCCCTTTTCGCCATGGGAGGAACATTGACTTTAAGATGCACAGAAAGCGTATCGTCTGTGAAGAATTCCGCGATGTGGAGAGGCTTTAACTCTTCTACCCTGGGATACAGGTATTCCACATCCAGTCCTTTGGCGCGGGCGACCTCTGCCTGTACCTTATCGCTTGTAATGAATATCGCCTTATTCTCGACCGCTACAGCACGTATCATGGAATCTATCTCACCTGTGGCTGCAAGTTTCACCTGCTCCGGCGATGGTCTTTTTCCCTGGTACTCAAGACGGATCTCTCCCCTCTTTGCCATCTCGCTGAGTTCTTTTAGCTCTTCAAGCCCTTTGAAGCCGATTTCCCTGCCCCTGTTCGCCTGTGCTTCAAGCTCGGAGACGAGGGCTTCAGGGATGATTACAGTTGCCTGCCTGTATTCACCCTCCTTTAATTTCGCTGTTATCCTGCCGTCGATGATAACGCTGGTATCGGGGACTATACAAAGCTCTTCTGTCATATTGTTATAAATACATCCCGTAAAGTTAAAAATGTTCTTATCTTTCCACAGGAAGCGTATCGAACATAAAGAATAAGTAGTTTGGTTGTGATTTAAAGTCCTTAGTCCCGTAGGGTAGTGGTCAATCCTTCTGGCCTTTGGAGCCGGAGACGACGGTTCGAATCCGCCCGGGACTATTAATTTTTTTTCCGGTCATATTACCGGTCTTAAATAATCCCAATTTACAGGACATATCGAAAATGCCCGTGTACATGACCGGAGCATATAAATTAGCCACAGAGATGCAGAGGCACAGAGACCGTTGAGATGAGCATCAAAAGCTATCTCCTTACTCCAATCTCTGTGTTCTCTGTGCCTGGTATGAAAACAGACACTATTTAAACAACGAACTCGTACGAACTGATACGAACTCACGCAACCGGAGTTCGT
>NZ_FZMP01000198.1 GCF_900196725.1 Candidatus Methanoperedens nitratireducens
TCTTTTTGATAAAGGTCGTTCAACTCATCTATAGAAAAATCTGGAAGAAATAATTCCCCTCTCGGTGTTATTGTCATTTAAACACTCCCCATTAAGAATCTGTTTGATTGCCTTTAAAATTTACGGCAATTTTGGAATCTTGCTATAGTTATGCCAAAGTGCAATACATCTTAATTGATAGACTTAAAAACGAGCATTATTTGGCATATATATGCGTTGACAATAACTTTTGTTGGTGATTTTACTAAGATACAATATATGCGCCCAAATTCAACATAACCGTTTCAATTCATGTTGGTAGAAGCGATAGTATTGGGGATTAAATATAGGAAGTATGTTGAAGAAGATTAAGGATAGAATCAAAAGAGGAAATAAGA
Organism: Candidatus Methanoperedens nitratireducens; assembly: GCF_900196725.1. Classification (GTDB taxonomy): domain Archaea; phylum Halobacteriota; class Methanosarcinia; order Methanosarcinales; family Methanoperedenaceae; genus Methanoperedens; species Methanoperedens nitroreducens_A. The sequence continues at coordinate 378 of NZ_FZMP01000198.1, forward strand.
TTAGTTTTAGAACCAAAGAGGCAAAGAAGGTTTCTTGATTTAAAACCAACTTAATTTTTTTAACTGTTTGCTAATAGATTCTATTTTTTTAACTTCAATTGCGAACTCACCTTGAATTTTGTGAGAACTATATAAATTAATTTTTAAGTTTCGAATAGCGTTTCTTAATTTTCCTAATCTTGCTGGTTTTCGTAAATCGCAGACGGAAGAGAGACCCGGTCTCCATTTGACCATTAGCGTAACTTGTCCTTATTTTCTTGCAACAAGAATCTTTTATCAGCATCTGTCAAGGATATCAGTAACCAAATCAGCAACTTCTCGGAGCATCTTTCAACCGAAATTTAACACTGTTCGGCGTTGAAAAGATGAGAAAACTCACTCAGCATCTCGAATCCTGAACCATCGAGCATCCAAATAATGCCTCGCAAATTTCACTGCAGGGTAGTGACTTTTCTCGGCTCTCGTTATCGTGCTCCCAAAGGCAATAGAAGCCAAAACAACATCCTTAAGGCGGAAAATTAGGCGCACATTCTCATAAAAGGGTAGCAGGCAAAAGAGATTTATGCTTTTCAGAGTAAATATACATAAGCACTATAATCAAAGTAATTATATTCATGCGAAGGGTATATATAACGGAATAACATCACTGCAACCAAGCCGTTTTAAGTTCATAGTTGTATGCTCGAAGACGAACTCTGAATCAAAACTCGATGGGTTATATTGGTTATCTGAGCACCATAATCAAAGTAAAAATTGAACTATGAACCTATTCCTTTTTACTATCTCTCCACAAAGCTGAGGATGCTTTACATCTGACTCCTTTGCTATTTCAAGAAATGCGCCGCTACGCGGTGGGACGCCTAGATTCTACAGCTTAGATGCAAAAATGGATTTCATATAGACAAGGATGCGTATGCTTTTTTACGAACTATAAGGCGGGGCTTGCGCACGTCACTGCGGCGATATGCGCTTGCGTCCCTGCGCCCCTCACTTAGCTGGCCATAGCCCCGCGCCAGGGACTGACGTCCAGAGTGTAGGGAGTCGATGCCTTCTCTATTGTTGAATGACCTGAATAGATGCGATAACTGCGGCTGCCCAGCCAATCTTTTCGACCGGGATTAAATCTTTTTGGTTATTTGAGGTCCGGATAATACTTGTCTCTTCTCTTAGCGAGAAGGAGAGTTATCGTGAAAATTATGGCCCGAAATACTGGGAAGTCGTATCGAATTTAGATAAGCGTATCCAATGCATCATTTTCAACATGAGAAGAGGCTATGTCTAATAGTCCAATGTTACATACCTTGGCGACATATTCTTTATCATTGTTCTTTCAAGAATTATTGGATGAAAAATTGAAGAACACACAGAAAAGGCAATCAAAAATAGGAGCATACAAAAAAATTAAGTGCTCCGATCGGGATTTGAACCCGCGGCCATGCCAGGGATGGGTATCGAGACTGCCAGCATGGAGGCTGCAAAAACCTGAACCGGCAGTCATGAGCGTAGAAGCGCCCGAAACCCATATTTCATATGGACTTTTCATTATATATACCCTGCTCTCACTTGTATGATGATGAGATTTTAAAGATAGTTTTATATACATTTGAAGGGAATCATTGATTAGCATTTTTACCCGTAGAAGCGGGCAAAAAGAGGCTGCAAAATATGAAACAAGAACGAGTAGCGGGAGCTACAAATACAAATAAAGGAGCGCGTGGTGGCGCTGTACAGATAGAAGAAAGATGCATTGAAGCGATGGATGGAGATCCTGCTATATTTATGCGCATTGTCCTGGATGATGATTTTATCTCTCCTCCCCTGGCGCCCAGGATACAAAAGCATCCGGAACATGTACGGATTGTTAAAAAGCTTATCGGGGAAGTGCCTGATTGCGATTCCGACATGCAGGATGTTGATGCTTTTGCCAGATTCATGGGCTGCGATATCGCTCTGGAATTGAGGGGAGAACCGATACCTCATGTAAGGAGATTTCCTGGCAGAATTAGAAACGGTTATGCTGAAATCATTCACCGCGATACCGCGGAATTGAATAGCGGTGACGGCATTGATCCTTTTGATATAATATGTGCATGGGGACCAGTGCCTCATGTGAAAGGCAAGTTGTGGCTTTGGTCCATTACGGTGATCAGAGATAAGAAAACAAACCTATCCCAGGAGGATGAGGGCGCCTATTCCCCCTTATCCTCCCCCGTCATTCCAGGGAGGGGAACATGAAACAATACGATGCATACACATTGGACTTGCTGAACGCCCTTGCCTGGCACGTCTTCAATGTCGGGATGCTGGCTGATTTGCTAAACGCATTTGGAGTATCCGAAGATGATATCGATGCATTCCTGAAAGAATACGAGCAGGGCATGAAAGAAGCTCCGTCCTCTCCAGAGGCGTAGCTATGGCATGCGGACGGCGTATGACAGACCCGGCGCACAGTGATCACTGGTGCAAGAATTGCTACAATTATTATCTGCGTAATCTGCCGGCAGAATGCAATGGCTGTATTGAGACCAAGAACGGATGTAACTTCAAGCCAAGGTGGAAGTTGGAGGCGAGGACATGATTGCAAAGTGGAATGACGATCCTGAGATGGGAGAGGTTCTTAGTTTGCGACCCGGGACTGCTGAGGAGATTGAAGTGCTGGAAAAATCAGAGACAAACCTGAGCTTATTCTCGAATGGTACAATGCTGCAGGGGTGAGGGCATGAGATATTTTTTTTTAAGCTGCTGGGTAAATGGTTCTTTCGTACCTGGTTTTACCTTTGAAAAAACTATCCATTCCAGTAAAGAATTGATTGAGACTATTAGGACATGGTGCCCGGCAGGGATCAGGAGGACGGCATGAACTGGAAAAATGTGATCTTACTGCTGCTTATAACATCAATAGCAGTGGAACCTATAGAAAATATTGCGGTACGAGAGGAGGGACGGCAATTCCCGTGTCATCCTGGAGAAACTACCATGCATTGCACTATCCGCGCTCTTCATGAAGATATCTTCGGTGAAAAACCAGTGAGACCAGCGAGGTGGACGGTATGATCGAAGAAAGACCAGCTAAGCGCGTACATGTTTTCAAATGCCCGAAATGCGGCCGCGAAGAAAGGCTTGATGAACAGGATATGACAAATCTCAAGGGTGTGTTTTGCGGTGATTTCTCCTGCAGTAACGACTACTGCAAGGAGGACCGCATTGAGATCGTGGATGCAGACAACAATGTAACGGCGGTGATTGTATGACCGGCCCTCAAGACGAATTTGATGCTGTTGTCATGCCTCTGCTAAATGTTGATGAGGAAGAGGCAAGAGAGCTTAGAAATGCTATCATGAACCTGAATTACGAAGAGCTCTATCTACCTCTCTGGCGCCGGCATGAAGAATTTATGAGAACCACAAAAAGAACTTATATAATTCTCATTGTGCTGCTTTCGATTGTGACCGCGCTGGATCTTATCAGATTGTTCAGATGGTGGTAGAATGGGCAAAAACGATTACGGTGCCTCTCACTGGTCCTCTGATAAGGTATGGGAGCGCAGAAAAACCGAACTCAATGCAAAAATAGATCATCCTGAATTAGAGCCTGCAATAGCCAAAGTAATGCAGCTCCTTAAGGATGAACGATTGACTCTCGGGCAAATGATGTTCGTTCTGGTAAAGGTTGAGCACCGTCTTATGCTTCCGGAGACTTCAAGAGGCTGATATCCTGGAAGTCAAGGGGGCTGAGGGGATGGAGCAGTGCCAGGATGAGAGAGCAGCATCTACTACTACCGCTCCGGTCATGGCTGCCTGGCAGAACCTGCCTAATTCATCCTGCGGCTTTTTTTCCCAACATATAATTTCGTTCAGTGCAAGGGATGTCAGAAGCCATGACAGGATAGCCAGCAGTACTACTACTCCTCCCAGGGTAAAAGAAGAGCCTAAAGTGAACCTCTGGCGTTTAAGCGAGTTTTCAGTTAGAATTTTGGAGATAATCAGGGATTGCGGATCGGCAACCAATCGCGATTTGTGCGATAAGCTGGGTAAAACCAACAACTACGTAAAACAATATCTTTACAATTTGCGCAAATACGGTCTTATTCACAGGGATAACGAGAACTGGAAATGGTATTTGAACGATCTCGATAACGATTTTTTGTTGATTTCGATAGAATATTATATCTTATATATAACGGTAAAACAAAAGTAAAAGAAAAGGAAAACAAAAGTAAAACCGAGGATGTTTTACCCGTTGTTTTACCCATTAATAATATTCCTGAAATAAAAGAAAAACCGAAGCAGAAGCCACCTAAAACTAAACAAGTGAGTCTTATTACCATGTTGCAGAGGGTAATACAGGAACAGGCTGAGAGAGAAGTAGTAGAACTGCTGGCATCTGAGGTTGAGAATAAGGTAATTACTGTTTTAGCAGAATGGCATGACAAAACCCAATCGGAAGCAACAGGCAGGGCATACAAACATTACAACAGCGCGATGGAATTTGCAGACACTCTGGGCTACAGCATGTCGGATATAACTGCTGCTTTGTGCAGTTTAGACGATAAAGGCTGGGTCTACACTGTACCTCCTGAAAGAGACAAATATCATCGGTGGAAGATCGGATTTACAGAGGAGTTCCTTGAAAAGGTAAAACAACGGTAATCTGGAGAGGAGTAAAACGGTAAAACAACCGGAAAAACAAAATTGAGAGCTACACAAGCATCATGTGCATGACTAAATTTAATTTATTCAATTTGTATTCAGTTTGTATTCAATATTTATTCAACCTGTATTCAACTTGTATTCAATCGAGGTGATGGTATGGTGGATTTGGTCGAAGGCTTTGTATTAGAATGCCAGGCAAGAGGGCTTGTGGAACATACGACAGAGACATATGAGAGCTGCTGCAAGGATTTCATCAGGCGATATCCTGATCCTATTGCAGTACGGTTAGAGGACCTCCGGGCTTACCTTGGCGAGCTCAGGACCCGGGGATATCAAGGATCCACGCTGAAAGGTTATTTTGCAGCTATTGCAGCATTCTATGATTTCCTCGTCATTGAAAATAAGGCAGCCTCTAACCCCATACCCTCATTCAGAAAGCGATATCTGAGGGTGAAGCAGCAGCACGGAGGAGAAAATACCAGGCAATTGATCAGCATCGAACAAATGAGGGAACTTATCAGCCTGTCAGCCAGGAAAGTCCTCGACAAAACAATGATCCTTTTCTTGGCTAAAACTGGATTAAGGCGCGGGGAACTCATCTCTATGGACATTTCAGATCTTGATTTAGAAAAAATGGAGTTCCGGGTGAAGCCAAAAGCAAAGAGGAGCAACCGCTTAGGCTTCATGGATGCAGAGCTTACCGCAGCGCTCAAGGAATATCTCGACTGGCGTGAACCGAGAGCAAAAGATCAAGCCCTCTGGATTAATAGTTCCGGAATCCGTGTTACCAGGAACTATGTTTACAACATGATCGTGAATTATGCCAAAATTGCAGGCCTGCACGATCCTCATGGCGCCATGAACGAAAAATTCACTACACATTGCACCCGGCACTTTTTTACGACCTGGCTCAGACGTGGCGGAATGTCGAGGGAATTTATTCAGGAGCTCAGGGGAGATCGTCGCAGAGATGCAATTGATATCTATGATCATATCGAGGTCGAGGAGTTGCGGCGCAGCTATCTTAAATGCATACCTTATCTTAATGTAGGTCCCGGAAGGCCCGGTACATTGGAGGAATGGATAAAATGATTAAATGCGGTATCAGACGCGGTTTGTTAACAGGCTTTGAAATTTCTGTACTGAATGATGGAATATCTCTCGCATTTCAAATACGGATATGGGATTTTCTAATCTTTGTTGATTATTTTTACAACGTGGCAAGAAATCGCTCGACAAGGAAAAGCGTGCAATGCACTAAAATAACTGTTAAAAGGAGCCTTTAAAACGCTCCGATGCTCCGACTTGAATTTGAACCCGAACTTTGCGTAACGGAGAAATTTCTCCTGTCAATACAGAAATGTATTGTTTTCATTTATTTTATATTTGAGAAACCCACTGGAATTCCATTATGGAAGAATTTTGAATGATTTCTAGAAACAAGCGAAAAAAAAATAGTGGATTTGATAGTGGAAAATCAATCCATATGGAAAATATCCCGGATTTGTCACATTGACTACAAGACTGCGAAAAAGTACGTTTCTATGTATAAGCCAGAGGTAGAAAAGGCTCAAAAAAAGTTCGAAAATTTGAAAATCGACGAAAATCAAAGTTTTCTGAAACGCATTCCTATATTGGATTTTTTGAGGAGGGACGATGGACCCGCAAAACAAGCAGAATAAACAGAAAGACCCGAACTTGATACAACATCCTAATGGCAGCGTGGATGATGTTGATACAAGAGATGCTGCAGGTACAGGAGCTCCGCAGCGTCCAAGTGTAATTGCTGCCCTGGCAAGAGACCTCGGGATTGAGGGCGATCTGATCAAGGGCTTGAATATTCAGCGAAACTAAAAATGTTATTTTTTATTTTCGGTAGGTCAAAAACCCACTTCCGACATGCATGGAAATAAACAGTGCAAACTATATAAAGCTCAACAATAGATATAATTGTCGAGGTAATCGCAATGCAATTAACCCAAAAGGTGAGACTATCCCCAACACAAGAAGAATGGAAAACAATAAAGTTTTGGATTGGGACATTGTTTGGTGCAATAATTGCTTCTACAGTTCTACACCCTGAAAAGATTCGTTTTTTACGGATTAACCCTTTTATTTATTTAGGATTATGTGGCATTGTCAGCGGATTTATAGCAGGAAATGATGCAAAAAAAGGTGCGAAGGCGGGATTTCTGGCTGGAATGATACTAATAATTTTTCTTACCGTTAAAGATTTGATTTTTAATTTTCCTTCTGCTTATTCATATTATTCGTCTATCACACTCTTTCAATTCATATTTGGTATATTCGATTTGATACTTATTATACCTGTCCCGGTGTCTATAGGCGGAGCAATTGGAGGATCGATTCATAAAAAGATTAAGAACAAACGTATAGTTTTTTAATAGGGTTTCTTGTCCTTTTTTGGGGAGGGATCCTCTACATCGGGCATTTGATATTTTCAAAATGCTGAGACTCTGCACGAAGTGCGGTGAGCGTCATTAGATCAGCTTAAGCTTGGCTGCCAGCCTGACATACCAGGGCAGCTTTTTATTTTGCGTAACCTGCTTCCTTACAGCGCTGGCGATCTCCTTTTCCCAGCGCCCCCTATCCTTCAATATTTTCGATACCTGGTTGCGGTATATGCCCAGGTCCGAGGCTATCTGTGAAGGTGAATATCCGTCATCAGTCATGCCCAGGACATTCTCAGCTATCTCCCGCAGCGGCATAGCAAGCTCCTCAATTTTATATTTCTTATCCGGGAGCTCATCGAAATATTCTTCCAGGTAAGATTCAATGTTAAATCCGAACTCATTCTTGACCCATTTGATAAGTTCCCTCCTCATCTCCGGACGTTTTGCAAGGATCCTTACAAATTCGGGCATTTCCCTGGAGTTCCCTGGAGTTTCCTTGTCGTCCTCTGGAGTTTCCTTGAGTTCCCTGGAGTTCCCTTGACCATTTCCCTGGTCATTCTCTGGAGGTTCCATGATAGTTTCATAGACGTTTTATTACAAAA
>NZ_FZMP01000238.1 GCF_900196725.1 Candidatus Methanoperedens nitratireducens
CAATGAAATATCGGCAGCTAACAAAAACAGCAATGCTGCAAGATTCATTTTCAGAACTTATGAGAAAGTAACATTATTCGCAGAATTAGCGATGAGAGACATAACCATCCCAGACAATAACAATCACATTGAAAACCTTATGGGAATTGTTGGGCAGAAAGTTAAGAAGAATCATCAATCGTGGGTAGATGATAATTTAAATAAAATGCTAAAAATAATTTGGCATATAATTTCTTAGTGCCCCAAAATCATACTGGTGCCAAAAAATTTCTAAAATTACTTGATGAATCTGAAAAGAATCCTATTCGACCAAGACCGGGTTTTGATGTAAAGCCAATGGAAGGATATCCGGGTAATACATATCGATTAAGGATTGGTAAGTATAGGGTTCTTTATTCTGTGGATAATGAGACTAAAACAGTCCGGATAACTTCAGTCCAGCATAGAGGCGATGCGTATAAATGAGGGTCTTATGCAGCGGCGATACGTTGCCCTTGCAGAGCGTGCCTTTGATGGATATTATCGCAATGAATTGGCAATCGTTTTACGTGAGCAGCTTCAAGCCTCCTGCGAATAGAAAACCGCGACGTTGCGCAGTTCGCAGGGTCGCTTTCCCATGCTTCGGGGCGTGCCGTCCCCGCAGGGATTCGGCTTTGCCGAACCTTCGGCGACGTGTCTGGAAGTGGGGACGCGATTATCTTGGCACAGATGCTCGAAGGTTTTGAATTCCTTCAAGTTTACCTGATTCCTATCGCCGATTCGGACGCCAAGCTATGAGTTTAAAAGAAAATTATCATTTTTCACCAATTGGCAGTTCTCTGATACGGATTTCCGTATCCTCAATAATAACAATCGCCCCTTTCATAAGTTCTTTTTCGATGCTTGAAAGATTGGATGAAAGAAGCGAATTAACATGCTCAGGGGAAGGATCGTATAATCGAAAAATAATCACTGAGGGTTTACTGGAATGAGTAAATGCCAGTATAGCTCCAAAATCCAAATCCGCACTCAATATAACCATATTATTCTTTTCGGCATAATCAAAGACGTCTCTATCCTTTGATTTTGCCATTTCAAGTTCACTTACTCTGATTGCTTCATACCCCATATTTTTTAAAAACTTAACTGTTTTTGGAGACAATGGCATGTCCACAAGAAACTTCATGCGGTCACCGGAATTGTTTTTTCTGTGGTTGCCCAGGAAGCAAAACTCAATGCCTGCCTTATATCATCCTCTTCTAACTCAGGGTAGTCCTCTAAGATTTGGAGGATTGTTTTACCTCTGGCAAGAAGTCTCAAGATGAGGGAAACAGGAATCCTTAGACCCCTTATACAGGGCTGACCAGACATAACCTCAGGGTTTATGGTGATTCTATCGAGACTCATATTTTATTATTCTATGCTTTACTATATATAATAAGGATTTCTATAGGTTTTCCAAGGTTCTGTTTTTTCAGGCGCATGTAACCGTTTAAAAAATGTGAATGAGTTCAACCAAAAATTTAATAACAAGAATTACCTTCAATGAGTATGAAAAGTATGGAGAAATTAAATGTTACGGCTATAATCTGGCAGGAAGATGATGTTTATGTTTCAAAATGCCCTGAACTTGAAGTTGCCAGTGTGGGTGATACGCCAGAAGAAGCTCTTAAAAACCTGAAAGAGGCTGTTGAATTATATCTTGAGAATGCCAAAGCTCTGGGAATTTTAAATGATTTTGCAGCATCCTTACATTCGCCAAATAAATTTACTTCTACTATCGGTGTGGCAGTGTGAGCAAACTTCCTTCTGTTTCATCAGATAAGATTATAAAACGTCTCCTTAAAGCCGGGTTTGATTATGCACCCATTAAAGGTAAAGGCAGCCATATCGCTCTGGTCAGAGCAGGGAATCATGGAGAAAAGTATCTCGTTATCATCCCAAAAAGAGACCCGGTCCCAAAGGGAACTTTGATTTCGATTATTAAGCAATCAGGATTGACAAGAGAAGAGTTTATTAAATTGATGGAATAAGATTTATATTATCGCAATGAACCCAGGCAATCGTTTTACATGAGCAGCTTCTAGCCTCCTGCGAATAGAAAGCCGCGACGCTGCGCAGTTCGCAGGGTCGCCTCCCCACGCTTCGGGGCGCGCCGTCCCGCCAGGGATTCGGCTTTGACGAACCTTTGGCGGCGCGTCTGGAAGTGGAGGCGCTCCCGTCTTGGCGCATATACAATAATTGACCGTCAAGATTAGGAGATGGATTTTTATGAGGCAAACTGTGTTCTACATGCGTATTATAGAAATTATAATTAACCATCATCCATACTTTCCATAGTGAAATGAATTATCAATGCTACTTCAGAGATATATATACTCAGTGACATAAATATTTATACAAATCAAGTTTGAATCTGTTTGTTCGATAATATTTTGTTGTCTGTCTTTTGAGGTCTTCCAACGATTGCGGTAGTGTGGATCCAAGAACGGTGTCTTTTCCTTGACGCCAGCATTCTTCAATGGGGTTTGCTTCGGGAAAGCCTGTTGGAAACCAGCGGACCCTGATTGTTTTTCTGTGTTTTTTCAGATACACTATGACACGTTTTTCTTTCCTGTGGTATGTTGCCTTATCAAGAAACAGGATCATCTTCGGGTATTTTCTTCTCAGATGGTTCAGATAGTCAAGAAATGAATCGCTGTCTGCATTCGGGTATTGTCTGAATAGTTGTGTACCATCTTCCGAGAGGGAACCGAACCAGACTGTATGGATATGTGATCCTGTTGTCAGTATGAATGGTCTGCTGCCTTTCACAGCCCAAACTGCACGAATTTTGGTTTCGTAATTGAATATGCTTTCATCCTCTACAACTACCATCAAGCCCGGTGGTTTGCATGCCAGATATGTCCTGTTTTTTTAAAAACGCCTCTCTGTCCTCCTTTTTTGAGAAGGCATATCTTGACCGAGGTTTTATTTTGGACAGACCCCAGGACTGAGCTATGCGAATTGTGTGACGAAAACTATAGGTTATGCCAGTCTCCTGTCTTATCAGTTCACGTATTCCCCGTGTCCGCCAACCCTTCATGGCATTATGCTTCCTAACAATACGTCGCAGCTTGGATTTCTGCTTGTAGCTTATCTTCGGTGGTCTGCCACTTCTTTCCCTTGTATACAAGCCACGAACACCCTCCTGCTCGTAACGCTGTTTCCAGAAATCAACCTTACCATGCGTGCAACCAAACTTTGCAGCAGCATCACGTAGCGACATCTCGTATGCTGCTTGCACTATAAGCAACCGCTCACGCACAACAGGATCTCTAACACGCTTTAGAGAATACTT
>NZ_FZMP01000003.1 GCF_900196725.1 Candidatus Methanoperedens nitratireducens
AACGAGTAACGTACAATCCTGTTATCAGTGCGGTAAATGCACATCTATTTGCCCGATGCGCCGAGTTTCAAAAACTTCACCGCGCAGTTCAATTTATAATTCCAGGGTCTACGGACTTTCGACAAAAGATATATGGACATGCCTGACATGCGGATTATGCCCGCAGGAATGCCCTCAGCAGGTGGATTTCTTAAGTTTCATAAAAGAAGAAAGGGCAGGAGGGGAAGCGCTTGATATCGCGCACCTCGGAGTTTTCACCGAGTTTGCAGAACTGAGTTCAAAGCTTGACGGGAATAAAATCGAGAAAAGCGATTCAAAGTACGGTTACTTTCCCGGCTGCGTGGACTCACTGGAATTGTTCCTGCACGATGTGAAAACCGATTTCGGGGAAATCACTACCTCTTCGCTTAAACTTCTTGATAAACTCGGCATTAAACCCCGGGTATTGCAGATGAAATGCTGTGGCCATGATGTTCTCTGGCAGGGAAAAAAAAATGTTTTTGACAGGCTCAAAAATCATAATACCGAATATCTCAAAGAAAGCGGCATAGATACCCTCGTAACAAGCTGCGCCGAGTGCTACCGCACCTTTTCAAAAGATTACGAGCTTGGGATCAAAGTTATCCATATTTCCGAGCTTCTTGATAAACTCGGATTGAAGATAAACACGGAAATAACATATCATGACCCGTGCCGGCTCGGAAGACACATGGGCGTTTACGATGCGCCGCGCAAGGCCCTGACCTCCAACGGCGCCGTACTGAAAGAGATGGAACATTCAAAAGATAAAGCCCTGTGCTGCGGCGTCAGCAGCTTCATGAACTGCAACGAGCAGACAAAAGCCCTTCGCATAGCCAGAATGGATGAAGCGCAGGCGACAGGAACAAAGACTCTTATAACAACCTGTTCAAAATGTCTTGCGCACTTTAACTGCCTGAAGAGCGAAAAAGACGCGGTGAAGAAATATGATTTCGATGTTGTTGACCTTACCGTGTTCCTTGCACGGCAAATGGAGGCGGGTAAATGATTAAAACAAGCGAGCTTGAACCCAATTTCAAATATGAAATAGCTAATGAGCCAGGCGGTGAGAACATCAAGCGGTGCTTTAACTGTACAGGCTGTACAGCGGGATGCCCGGTCACAGAAATTGACAAAGATTACAATCCTCGCAAGATAATCAGGAAAGCGTTGCTCGGCATGCGAAACGAAGTCCTGACCGATGACTCTCTGTGGCTCTGTGCTTCCTGCTACCTCTGCTACGAGCGATGCCCGCAGGATGTGAAGATAACCGAGGTCATGGGCGCAATAAGGGCGATAGCACAGCGTGAAGCAAAAGCAGGAAAGATCAAGCTCAACAATCCAAAACAACTTTTTGACAATCTTTTTATCGACTCAGTGAAGAAGAACGGCAAATGGTATGAGGCCGGAGTAAGCGGAATGTTCATGCTCAGGACAAAAGGCATTGGCGGCGTTATCGGTTACGCCCCGATGGGAATGGAATTGTTCAAGAAAGGTAAACTGAGTATCCTGCCTCATCGTATAAAAGGCAAAGATCAGATCAAGCGTATCTTTGAGGAAGTGGAGAAATGAAGCTTGCTTATTATCCGGGCTGTACCCTGCACGGCACTGCACGGGAGTATAACGCATCCACAAAAGCAGTAAGTAAAGCCGCAGGTATTGAGCTTACCGAACTTGCGGACTGGAACTGCTGCGGCGCTCTTGAGGCTATTTTCGATAAGGAATTATCCATGGGACTTTCAGCCAGGAATAACATGCTGGCGCAAAAAACAGGGCTTGACCTTGTGGTACCGTGCAGCATATGCTCGCATAATCTCTCAAGGGCAGATAAAGCCATGAAAACAGATGAAGCTTTCAGGGCGAAGATAGAAAAGGCGCTTGGAGAGAAATATAATGGCGTTAAAATAAAGCACCTTCTTGATGTCATGGTAAACGATGTCGGGACTGAGGCATTAGCGAAAAAATTCGTAAAACCATTAAAAGGCATTAAAGCCGTGCCCTACTACGGCTGCCTCCTTGTCCGTCCGTCAGAAGTATCCAAATTCGACAACCCTGAAAATCCGACATCTCTTGATGCTCTTATAAAAGCCACTGGCGCAGAATGTCTTCCTTTTACCCAGAAGACAAAATGCTGCGGAGGAAATCTCCTGATGAGTAAACAGGATTATGCATTCATACTTACAAAGAAATTATTTGACGAGGCAAAATCTGCAGGTGCGAACTGCATAGTTGTGGCGTGCCCGATGTGTCACATGTTGCTTGACGGTCAGCAGTCGATGGTGGAAAAGGCGCATAATACCGTTATCGGCTTACCAATACTTTATTTCACACAGCTTATCGGTCTTGCAATGGGACTGGGCGAGAAAGAGCTTGAGCTTGATAAGAACATGGTCTCACCTAAAAGTCTTATCGAATCTATCGGCAAGCAGGAAGATAAGAAAATAGAGACCGAAATTGAAAATAAAGCAGAACCGAAAGCAAATGAAGAGGTGGCAAAGAAATGAAAGGTTCGGTAGCGGTCGTCGGAGGCGGCATAGCCGGGATACAGGCTGCCCTTGACCTTGCGGACTGCGGGTTCAAGACCTATCTCATAGAATCAAGACCGAGCATAGGCGGCGTGATGTCGCAACTGGATAAGACTTTCCCGACCAATGACTGCGCCATGTGCATCCTGTCGCCCAAGCTTGTAGAGACCGGAAGGCACCCGAACATTGAATTGCTCTCATACAGTGACGTCAAATCTATCACAGGCAAAGCCGGGGATTTCAAAGTGAAGGTGATTAAAAAAGCGCGCCATGTGGACGAGACAAAATGCACGGGCTGCGGCTCGTGCACTGAGAAATGCCCCTCAAAAGTGCCTGACGAATACAATGCCGGCATGAGCAAGCGCAAATCCATTTACATACCTTTTGCCCAGGCAATACCGAGAATTTCAACGATCGATGCCGCACACTGCCTCTTCCTCACAAAAGGCAAATGCGGCGTGTGCAAAAAAGTATGCGGACCCGGGGCTGTGGACTACGAACAGAAGGATAAGGAGATGGAGCTGAACGTCGGCTCAGTGGTTCTTGCTACAGGCTTTAAGCCTTTTGACCCTTCGGTGCTGAAACAGTACAGGTTTGACCATCCCGATGTTATTACATCGCTTCAGTTCGAGCGGCTCTTGAGCGCAAGCGGCCCGACGCAGGGACATGTCACGAAGCAATCGGACGGTAAAGTCCCGAAGAAAATAGCTTTCATCCAGTGCGTGGGTTCGCGCAACCCGCGGATAGACCGGAAACACTGCTCCTCGGTGTGCTGCATGTATGCCACAAAAGAATCAATAATCGCGAAAGAGCATGACTCTGATCTTGATATTACCATATTCCACATAGACATCCGCGCATTCGGCAAGAACTTTGAGGAGTTCTATAACCGCGCGCAGAGGGAGTACGGCATCAAATACATCAACTCCCGGCCGCCTGAAGTCATCGTGGATGCTAAAAACAATCTCTCCATGAAGTACGAGGATTTCAATACAGGAGAGCTTAAGAACGAGAACTTCGACCTGGTAGTGCTCTCCATAGGTCTTGACCCTTCTGATTCCACGCGCGCACTCGCGCAGTCATCTGGGATCGCGCTTGATGATTTCGGGAATATCGCCACAAGCGTAGAGAACCCTGTCGGGACAAGCGTTCCCGGGATTTATGTCTGCGGCGCAGCTCAGGGGCCAAAGGACATCCCGGATACAGTGGCGCAGGCAAGCGCAGCCGCGGCTAAGGCTGCCGCTCTCCTATCATCGGAGCGGGGAACCATGATAAAAGAGAGAGCGTTCCCTGAGGAAAAACCGCTTTCTCCTGAGCCCAGGATCGGTGTGTTCGTATGTCACTGCGGGATTAACATAGGCAGCGTGGTCAATGTCCCGAACGTGGTAGAGTATGCTAAGACTCTTCCAAACGTGACACACGCACAGGAAATGCTATACGCATGTTCATCTGATTCGCAGGTTACGATAAAGGACGCCATAGCAAAGAACAACCTGAACCGCGTAGTGGTTGCATCGTGTACGCCGCGCACACACGAACCTCTGTTCCAGAATACCTGCCGCGAAGCGGGGCTCAATCCATACCTTTTCGAGCTTGCCAATATACGCGAACACTGCTCCTGGGTACACATGAAGGAAAAGGAGAAAGCCACTGAGAAGGCAAAGGGAGTCGTGCAAATGGCTGTGGCAAAATCAGCCCTTTTTCAGCCTTTGTACAAGCAAAAAGTACCTCTTATCAACAGTGCGCTTGTGCTCGGAGGCGGCGTAGCTGGCATGACCGCGGCGCTTGATATCGCAGACAACGGTTACAGCGTTACACTCGTCGAGAAGGAAGCGGAACTCGGCGGGATGCTTAAAGAAATGACAGAGTTGTACGACGGAAAGAAGCCAGCAGATGTATTGAAGGAGCTTGTCAACAGAATAAACGGTAGCAAGAATATCAAGGTCATAAATGAGGCGAAGCTCATCAAGGTCGAAGGGTATCTTGGCAACTTCAAAGGCGTTATACTTTCTAAAGGACAGGAGATTCCGGTTGATTTCGGGGCTGCTGTTGTTGCAACTGGTGCGCGGAACTTTGAGCCTTCGGGATTGTTCAACTACGGGAGAGATCCCGGCGTAGTGACGCAGGCGCAGCTTGAGAAAATGCTCGGTAAAGGCATCAGCGCGAACAATATCACGATGATACAGTGCGCAGGGGCACGGAATAAGGAAAGAGAGTACTGCGGACGGACATGCTGCATCGATGCGGTCAAGAACGCCATCCGAATCAAGAAAGCAAATAAAAATGCGAATGTCTATGTCCTGTACCGGGATATGCGTACGTACGGCGTCATGGAGAAACTGTACGAGAACGCAAGAGACCTTGGCGTAATATTCATCAAATACGATGCTGAGAACCCGCCAAAAGTAGAGAATGGCTCGGTGACAGTACATGATTCCATGCTGAACGAAGATATCGAGATAGCCTCAGACCTCGTGGTGCTGAGCACCCCATTAGTGGCAGGCGAGAACGAGGAGATAAACCAGCTCTTCAAGATACCGCTTGATAAGAACAAATTCTTCCTTGAGGCTCATCCCAAGCTTCGACCCGTGGACTTCGCAACCGACGGCGTGTTCCTGTGCGGGAGCGCGCAGTCGCCCAAGCTACTGGACGAGGCGATATCGCAAGCCAGTGCGGCTGCTTCCCGTGCATGTACCATCTTATCCCGCAAGTTCATTGAGACTGAAGGCGCAGTCTCGGTGGTCAACGAAGCCAAATGTATAGGCTGCGGAACATGTGTTACCGTATGCCCATATAACGCGCCATCATTGCAGGATGTAACTGTGAAAGCTGAAGAAGTCACTTATACTACAAAGAAGTCGCGCATCAATCCTGCTGCATGCAAGGGCTGCGGCTCGTGCGCAGCAGCATGTCCTGTCGGAGCCATAACGGCGCAGCATTTCTCCTCAAAAGAGATAGGGGAGGCAATCAACGCTTTTAATAAAGGTATAAAGAGCATTTCCATAGAGCCAAAGACCGGAACAGTGGAGGTAGTGGTATGAGTGAGCAAGCCCAGAAAATAACAGAATTTGAGCCTGACATACTTGCATTCTGCTGTAACTGGTGCTCGTATGCAGGCGCAGACCTTGCAGGCGTAAGCCGTTTCCAGTACCCGCCTACGGTCAAGATATTAAGAGTAATGTGCTCAAGCAGGGTAGAGCCAGCATTCATCCTGAAAGCCCTGAAGGAAGGCACAGACGGCGTGCTGATAGCAGGCTGCCACATAGGCGACTGCCACTATATTGACGGCAATAAGAACGCAGAGGTCAGGATAAATAATACCAAAAAAGCTCTTGCAAAACTCGGGCTTGATAAGAGGCTGCGGCTTGAGTGGATATCAGCCAGCGAGGGATTGCGATTCTCAGAAGTTATTCGGGATTTTACAGAAGAGATTAAGAAACTGGGCCAAAACCCGGTCAAGGAAGTGAAGTAATGAGCGAAACTGGTACTGAAAAAGGTACTGAAGTAAAGAAGGATAGCGAAGAAAAACGGGTCGGCGTGTTTGTATGCGAGTGCGGTGTGAATATAGGGGGTGTCGTGAATACAAAAGCTGTTGCAGATTATATCGGGGCACTGCCGGGCGTAAAGGTCACCTCTGTCAATAAATTCACATGCTCCGACTCAGGTCAGGCTGATATACAGCAGAAGATAAAAGAACACAATCTCAACCGTGTTGTCGTGGCTGCGTGTTCTCCCAAGACGCATGAGCCCACGTTCCGAGCATGTATCGAGCAGATGGGTCTTAACCAGTACTTCCTTGAATTCGTGAACATAAGGGACCACTGCTCATGGATACACATGTGGGAAAAAGAGAAAGCCACAGAGAAGGCAAAAGACCTCGTGCGCATGGGTGTTGAGCGCGCAAAGTTGCTTGAGCCTCTGCAGGCAAGCGAGGTCCCTGTCACCGATAAAGCACTTGTTGTTGGCGCAGGAGTCGCAGGAATGCAGGCTGCGCTTGATCTTGCGGATATGGGGTTCCAGGTCTATCTTGTTGAGAAAGAGCCCTCAATCGGCGGCAGGATGGCGCGCTTTGATAAAGTCTTCCCCACGAACGACTGCTCCATATGCATCCTCGGTCCCAAGATGGTGGAAGTCGCAAGGAACAAGAATATCAAAATAATGAGCTATTCAGAGGTAAAAGAAGTTGAGGGGTACGTGGGCAACTTCAACGTGAAAGTCGAGCACAAACCCAGGTATCTTGATATTTCCAAATGCACAGGCTGCGCCAAGTGCAGTGAAGCCTGCCCTGTCGAAGTGCCTTATGATTTTAACGAGGGATTCGGGACACGAAAAGCAATTTATGTTCCCTTCCCGCAGGCAGTCCCACTTCGCGCAGTCTTAGACAAAGAGAACTGTATTTCATGCAAAGCGTGCGCTAAGGCATGCCAGAGCGGTGCGATAAATTATGACATGCAGGCTTCGTATACTGATTTGAACGTAGGCGTGATCATCGGCGCAGTGGGTTTCAAGACATACGACCCTGAGCCGAAGCATGATTTCGGATACGGGTTATATGATAATATCATAACAGCCATGGAATTTGAGCGGCTTCTTAACGCAGCAGGTCCCACAGGCGGGCACGTTGTAAGACCTTCGGATTGCAAAGAGCCGATACACGTTGGATTTGTGAACTGCGTTGGTTCACGCGATAAGAACACCAACATATACTGCTCCGGCGTATGCTGCATGTACACTATAAAGAACGCGCAATTGCTCAAGGAAAAGCGCCCCGAGACGGACCATACTGTAATGTATATAGACATCAGGACGCCCTTCAGGGGATACGAGGAGTCTTATAACAGATCGCGCAACCTCGGCGTGAAGTTCCTGAGAGGAAGACCTGTGGAAGTGAAAGAAGACCCCAAGACCAAGAATATACTTGTCCGGGTTGAGGATACGCTCGCCGGCGAAATAAGGAATCTTGAGTTCGATCTACTGGTTCTTGCTACAGGCATTGTCCCGCATGAAGGTATTAACCAGATACAGCAGCTCCTGAAGCTTTCAAAAGCCGCGGATGGCCTGCTTATGGAAGCGCATCCTAAATTGAAACCTGTTGATACGACTATCGATGGCGTGTTCCTTGCGGGGTGCGCTTCAGGACCCAAGGATATTCCCTATGCGGTCTCACAGGGTAGCGCATGCGCAAGCCGCGCCACGATTCTACTCAAAAATAAGAAAGCCATAACAGAAGGAATCACCGCAGTAGCCAATCCTGACGTATGCGTGGGATGCAGCGTGTGCATACCCATGTGTCCTTTCCAGGCTATCAAAATGGATGAACAGGCAGGCAAGGCAAATGTGGTAAAGGCGCTCTGTAAAGGATGCGGTACATGCGTTACAGCCTGCCCCACTGGCGCTCTTGAGCAGAGCCACTTCAAGAATAACCAGGTACTTGCTCAGATCAAGAATGTATTTAAGTTCCAGGAGGTAGCGGTATGAGCGATGAAGCTGCGGCTGCTACTGCTACTGGAAAGACTAACGGCTGGGAGCCCAAGATAGTGGCGTTCTGCTGTAACTGGTGCTCCTACGGTGGCGCGGACAGCGCGGGCATGGGAAGGTTCCAGCAGCCTCCCTCGGCAAGAATCATACGCGTCATGTGCTCAGGCAGGATCGACCCCCTGCATGTTTTCAATGCGTTCCTTGAAGGCGCTGATGCTGTTTTAGTTACGGGCTGCCATATCGGTGACTGTCACTACGTCAATGGCAATGACAAGACTAAGATCAAATACAAATTCCTCGAAAATGTTGTGAGAGAGCTGGGACTGGAGAAGGAGAGACTTCAGCTTAACTGGATCTCGGCAAGCGAGGGCGAGAAGTTCGCCAATTTCATCCGCACCGTGACGGAGCAGATTAAAAAACTTGGACCAAGTCCTCTCAAACCCGAGGGGGTGGTTTGATGAGCCAAGATTCTCCGTCCATTAAAACGGCTCATCAAATTGTGATGCAAAAAGGTGAAATGTTCGTTGGCTGGTCAACAAAAGAGGATGTCAGAAAACGCGGAGGTTCAGGCGGTCTTGTTACTTCCGTACTTGCGGCTGCGCTTGAGAAGAAATTAGTTGATGCTGTTGTGGTGCTAAAGAAAATCAATGAGTTTGAGGCTGTACCGATAATAACCTCAGATGTGAACGAGGTGCTGAACTCAGCCGGCTCTTTGCATTCAGTCCCGAGCAACTTTGCAAAACTTATCGCCAATAAGGACATGAAAGTGGCTCTTCCGGCGAAAGGCTGCGATGTGCGCGGGATAATTGAGCAGGGCAAGCGTAATGCTGTAAATCTTGATAATACTTTTATAATCGGTCTTAACTGCGGCGGGTCGATGCACCCTGTTACGACGAGAGAGATGCTTGAAGTAATGTACAAAATCAAGCCAGAAGATGTTCACGGCGAAGAGATAGAGAAAGGAAAGCTCATCTTCAAGACAAAGGACGGAAAAGAGCATGCTATAACCATTGACGAGCTTGAAGAGAAAGGTTATGGACGAAGGGAGAGCTGCCGCTACTGCACCATCAAGATACCGAATAACTCCGACCTTGCGTGCGGGAACTGGGGCGTTACGGGAGACCTTGCAGGT
This sequence comes from Candidatus Methanoperedens nitratireducens, assembly GCF_900196725.1. GTDB lineage: Archaea > Halobacteriota > Methanosarcinia > Methanosarcinales > Methanoperedenaceae > Methanoperedens > Methanoperedens nitroreducens_A. The sequence goes on from NZ_FZMP01000003.1 coordinate 9,154, forward strand.
AAAGCCACTTTTGTAGAGATCAATTCAGAAAAAGGGGCAAAGCTTTTGCAAAACGCCATTGATGCCGGACATATCCAGCTCCAGAAACCCGATGAAAAGGGGGTTGCGGCGCGAGCCAAGATAAAAGGCGCCATGGAGGGTCTTGGCAAGAAATGGAAGGATAGGGTGTTTGTCCCCCTGGATAACAGGCTTGAGTACTTCAGGAAAGAGCTTGAGAACTGCATAGACTGCGGCGCGTGCAAGGCTGTGTGTCCCACATGCTCATGCGGGGATGTTTCGAAATGCACGGAGTTCCACTACCGCGGCGATGCTTATAAGATGTCGATGTACCATCTGGTGCGCTTTTTGCACCTTGCAGACTCATGTATCGGGTGCGGGCAGTGCAGCGATGTTTGTCCTGTCGATATTCCTTTAACAAGACTGTACAGAAGGTTCGCCAACACCGTGCAGGAGCAATTAAAGTACGAGCCTGGAATGGACTTGCGAAAACCGCCGTATTTTGAAGCCAAGCTTGAGGTGTGAGCCATGAACGTTTATTCAACCATCTGCCCCGGCTGCAATTTCGGCTGCGGATTATATATTCGAGAGAACGGAAAACTTGAAGTGGATTTCAGGAAATCCTCTCCTGCCAATGCCGGAAAGCTCTGCAGGTTCGGGATGAGCCTGTCCCGCTTCTATACGCCTGTTAAGTCAACGATAGATGGAAAGGAGACCTCGCTTGAAGAAGCTGCAAAGGAGGCAGCCAGAAGAATATCGGCAGGCAAAGGTTCTGCAGCTTTCCTCTCGTTCGGCAACACCACATGCGAGGAGCTGCTTGCATTCCAGAAAATTGCTGAATCCTATTTATGCACGGGAGCAAATTTCGAAGCGCTTCCAAAAGATGCATATCAGACCCTGAGCGTGGGAATACCATACAGTGAAATAGAAGCTGCAAAACATATTGTGCTATTTATCGATCCTTATGAGCAGTATCCGCTGATAGTCAGGCGCCTGCTCTCAGCCAGAAAGAAAGGAGCGAAGATAACCTCGGTATGGTGGAAAGATCTGCCTATTGCTGACGAGAACATCCGACCTGCTGATGTTTCAAAATTGCAGCTTACAAAAGATTCTCCTGTTATTGCTGATTTCCATCCGCTTTCTGATGTGGAGCAGGTGAAGAATGTTCTTTCTCTTGCTAAAAATGCCGGGGCGAAGATAACATTCCTCAAGCCTTTTGTAAACTCAACAGGTGCGTACCTGCTGTCAAAGGATGCAAAGCAAAAATCCCTGGCGCAGCTTGTGGAGGATATCAATAAAGGAACGGTTAAGACTTTGTTCTGCCTGGAATCCGACCCTGCCGGGCTGATCCCGCAGGAGACGCTCGGGAAGCTTACAAACCTGATAGTCCAGACCGGGCAGGCAGGCGCGGCAAAAGCGAACGTTGTAATAGCGCACGAGCCCCTGTACAGGAAGAAGGGCACGCTCATCAACAATGAGGGGCGGGCGACTGCTCTTGGCGGCGCGGGGACGAACGGGCTGGAGACGCTTGGCATCGTGGCAGGTACAAAATTCGAATTCGATCCCCTGCACGAATCCGTAAAAAAGATGCTCGGGATCAGCGCAATCGATGAGTTCACAATTCCGAAATACGAGAGACCTTCCTATGGCGCAGTGCCGGCATCCGCGAAACCCATCGAAGCGAAAAACGCATTAGTGAGCGTTTACAATCCCTTCATGTGGTACGGGCTGGCGGACGATAACGATTTTGTGGAGCTGAACCTGGGCGTGGTAAGGGCGCTCAAGCTCCTGAAGGGCGGGAACATCAGGATCAAGTCCAACGGCAGCTCGGTTGAGAAAAAGTTCAAGGTCTCGCCTGTGCAGGACAATATACTGCTCACAGGAAAGAGGATTGGCATAGAGAAGGGAACGCTCACGCCTGTTGAGGTATCGAGGTGATGGGAATGGCAG
>NZ_FZMP01000194.1 GCF_900196725.1 Candidatus Methanoperedens nitratireducens
ATACGTGGCACTTATGACGGAACAACTCCTATAGGGATTCAGAAACAAAGCAGAAAAAAACGGTAACAATGGATAGATTTGAGTTCATCCGGTTACTTCTTAGCCATATTCCTGAAAAGAATTTCAAAATTGTGAGGTATGTCGGAATCTATTCTAGAAGGGGATACAGGCATAGGCAAACTGAATTCCATGAAGGGGAAATGATTCTTATAAAGAGAAGCAGGAGGGAAGAAATTAAGAAAACCTTTGACTACGATCCTCTGTTATGCCCAGATTGCAACATTGAGATGGAGCTTATTGGAGTATGTTACGAGGGAACAGAAAGTTATCCGGCAGAAGATCCACCGCCGGTTGAACCTCCTCCTGTTCACCAATATAGCCAACAGGAAAGGATGAAGTTAATCATAACATTGATTAAAAATAGTCAGAATGGAAGAGGGGCAAGTATTGAAAAAGTCATCTCTGAAGCTGCTGGAAGGGGAATCGATAAAGAATATGTGCTCGAATATATTGAGCGTCTTAAATTCCAGGGAGAAGCATACGAACCTAAAAATGGTGAGATAAGATATGCATTTTGATAACTGTTAGACTCTAAATTGCCCCGAAGGGGCTTTCTTGAAATAATCACTAGCCCATTCACTTGCCTCTTTGATAGTCAATAATCCCGAAGCAGTATCCATCTTAAGTTTCATATCCACGCTCTGCACATCATTCACATCTGTAAGTATAGATGCATACCCTCTCTGAATATGTTCTTCAGCCTTTTTCATAATTAACCTTCTTTCTATATTTAAATTATCCTTTCTCTTCTTAAGATGCTGTACAACCTCCGCCACCTCGTGCCTCCTCTCTCACTTTATTGACCTGCATATCTAATTTCTTAATCATTTCCTGTATAGTATCAACTGCATTTTCTATAAAATATACTTCATTGCACTGCATACATATCCATGCCGGCACGTTATCGATCAATAAATGATAACCATGTCCATTCAGTGTGTAGGTTGTTCTCCCTTTTTTCATTTCTCCAGAACAAAAGTGGCATTGCATTTTATATTTCCCTTCTCTCCATCAAATACCTCACCGCCTCCGCCACCCCAGCCCCATGCACCCCTTCCGTAACCAGAGCCGCGACCTTCTTCAAATCGGGATGCGCATTCCCCACAGCCACACCAAACCCGACACCTCCAGCATCTCAATATCATTGGGAGAATCCCCGATAGCCACAAAATCCTTCGCATCAAGCCCCATCAGTTCGGCGATACGCTTAAGTCCGGTGCCTTTATTGACCTTTTTGCTCTTGATATGCACCGCAAAGCCCGTATCAACAAGGTCAAGCTCCGGGAACTCCTTCATCAGCATCTGCCCTGCTTTTTCAACATCGAGATTCCGCCGCAGACCTATCTCGGTTTTCCTGTTCTCGGCATCGAGCCTCTCAAGTGTAAAATGCCTGCTCAGGAACTCAAAAGCTTCCTCGCATTTTTTTATGTGAGCCATATCATAATCCACTACGCCGCACTCGACAATGCCGCCGTTCTCGGCTATCACTATGCCTCCTGTCCCGACGAGCTTTGAGACAGACCTTGCAAAACAAAGGATGTTCCCGGTAGCGATCACTACCGGGACTTCCAGGCTGCGGAGAGCCTCGACCGCGCGGCAGTCAAGGCTCCTGTCCCTATATGTAATCGTCCCGTCTACATCGACCACGACTGCCTTGTATACCACATATTTAATACGGTCTTTTTAATCCTTAAGTCCTTCCGTGGTAACGGAGAATATAGCCTCTCCTTCGGGCAGGTTGGGGGAGTCCACAAGCCTTGCTATCCTCTTATCTCCTTTGGATTTGCGCAAATACAGCCTGAATGTGGCGGTATGCCCTACGATGTGCCCGCCTATGGGTTTTGTGGGGTCGCCAAAGAATGCATCAGGTTTTGCCATCACCTGGTTCGTCACAAGGATGGCTGCATTGTACAGGTTTGCGAACTTCATCAGTTCATGCATGTGCTTGTTAAGTTTCTGCTGCCTGTCCGCGAGAGTGCCGCGCCCTACATATTCTGCCCTGAAATGCGCCGTGAGCGAATCGACTATCAAGAGGCGCACGGGTTTATCCGTATCCTTTAATTTGTTCGCGAGGTCATTGGCTGTATCCACAAGCAATATCTGGTGATTTGAATTGTATGCCTTTGCAACATGTATGTTCTTCAGGAACTCCTCAGGGTCGTATTCAGTCCCGTTTCTTGCAGATAATCCGGTTACCATCTGGGTGATCCTTTCAGGCCTGAAGGTATTCTCAGTATCAATGATGATCACCGAACCGTCAAGACCTCCCTTTTCCAGTGGAAGCTGGGCATTCACAGCCATCTGGTGTCCTACCTGAGTCTTTCCTGAGCCGAACTCGCCGTAGAACTCTGTGATCGCCTGGGTCTCAATCCCACCGCCCATCAGGTCATTAAAAGCCTTGGTACCAAAGCTGAGCTTTCCAACAAGTTTCCTGCGCTCAAGTACAAGGTCGCCGGTCTCAAAACCCCCGACATCGGCTGCCTGGCGCGCTGCGTTGATGATTTTCTGCGCAGTTGATTCCCCGATCTCCGCGATGCTGGCAAGTTCAGACGATGATGATACTGCTATGGCTTCGATAGAACCGTAGCCTGCTTCTTTCAGTTTTTCTGCTGTTGCCGGACCAACGCCCGGTAAATCTTCCAATCCTTTTCTTTCGACCATTTTATTCTCTCCAGTGCACATTTTATTTTGTTTGGTGCACAGTTGATTCTCTTTACGTGCTGTAATGTTTTAAACCTTACCAGAGCGGGGTGAAAGTATTATTTTTTTCGCCAGTGACTCATTTCCTGACGATCTGTATCCGCGTTCTCGTGCCTGCGCTCAGCTCCACTTCCTCGTTCCTGCCCGATTTCGCATAAGCATCAATGACACGTATCTCGCTCCCTATATCCAGCTCGTTTACAAGCTCAGCATGCTCGCCCCACAGCGCCACGCGTATTCGCCCCGTATCATCCGAGACGTATATGTTCGATACCCTGCTCTTTGTGCCGTCCTGGCGCTCGAATTCCCTTATCTCGTCGATCCCCGAAACATGCCCCGCTATGCTATAGGCTGAATTAATACCGATATCCGCAATAGGCGTGATATTCTCAGAGTAATTAACCGCGCTATTGCTTTTCACTATACTTCCGGCTGAACCCACCTGCAGTTCCGTCTGGTTGCTGAAAGTATTCTCACGGGAATACCCGTTCATAATTTCCACCGTATCCCCTGCCTTAAAGCCGATGTTCTCGGCTTTTGAGTCCCACAGTGTCACTCTTATCTTGCCGGTCTCATCTCCCAGCGTTATACTGGTTACTTTCCCGGTACCTCCGTCTTTGCGCTGGAAAGTCTTCATAGCGCCTATGTCTATGACCTTACCTTTAACATCCAGATTGTTCATTCCGGGCTTTATCTCATTGATTTTCAGGGGCTTAACGTTCACAGCCACCTCCTGGTCGAGGTGCTCAATGCTCCCGCCCCTGCCTACGTTCACCTCAAGCCCCCTCATCCCCTCTTTGATATAGCCTTTCACCCTGAGGCTTTGTCCGACTTTGATATCCCCGATTTTCACAAGGTCAGCCGCTTCATCCCACAGCGCAGCCCTGATTGATCCCGTATCATCCGCAAAGGTTATATTTACTACATGTCCAGCACTTCCGTCATTGCGCGAAAATTCCCGGATATCGCTTATCGAGAGCACCTTCCCGGCAAAAACCACGTTGCCACTGTCTGGTGACATATCCTTGATCTTTATTGTCTCATTCAATCCCATCTCGCTTGCAACAAGCATCGCTGCAGTTTTGGAATCGCAAAGACCGTTCATCATAGTTACTTTTTCTTCCACCTTTGATTTGAAATCCTCACGCGAAAGCTTACCTTCAAGCTTTTTGAACACCTCTTCGATCTCTTCGAAACTTACCATGGTGCTCTAAAAAGAAAGGTTGAGATAAAAGGCTTATGGTTTATTTACGGATGCTGTTAACTTAAGAAAGAATTGTAATATATGTTATCAGTTTTGAGGTTTAGTTTTAGTTACAAACAACGAACTCATATGGACCCGTACGAACTCGATGATTAGCCGGGCTGTGTTCGTTTAAACTCTTTACAATATCCAACAGTTCGTCAAGTCGACCATACGACTCATTGAGACCCTTTTCCATATCAGACTGGAGCATACCATCACGGTCTGCAACCGACTGGAAAACAACCTGAGCCGTTAGCTTTGTCCTGTCACCTGGCAATGCTTCAAATTTCGCTGTTTCGAGGGTGACATGCCCTTTTTCCGGAAGCCCTTCAAACTCAAATGTGTCGATAAGTCTCTCGGGGGCTGTGACCTCATGATACACACCATGAAATGCATACTCATTGCCGTCTTTATCTTTATGGATATATCGCCACATGCCACCGTTTCTCTTTTGTCTGATTATTCCTTTTCATATATTAATTACTCCCATTCTATTAAATTAACTCTTCAGGCTTTCTGCGAGCTTGTCAAAGGATTCGTTCCAGCCCTGCTGCATATTATCGCGGTCTGTGTCCGATATGCCCGCAATGCCACTGTGCTTCAGGGTGAGCTTCGTCTTGCCGTCATATTCTTCGAACGTCACTGTTATGAGCAATTCTAAAGGCCAGTCCGGGCTCATTCCGTAGTGCGAAGCCGGGACCGTGTTGCCTTTTTCATCCGCAAAAGAATCGGTCATGACTAGCCGCTCCGGCGCAACGATTTCGCGGTAGATACCTTTGCTCCAGAATTCCTGGCCCTCGGGCGATCGCATGGCATTGAGATACTCGCCTCCTGCGCGCAGGTCTATCTTGCAGACAGGCGACGTGAAGCCTTTCGGCCCCCACCAGCGCATCACTTGCTCGGGATCAGTCCAGGCTTTCCACACAAGCTCGACTGGTGCGTCAAAGATGCGGGTAACGATAAGATCGGGCTTCTTTGTACTTTTGGGTGTGTTATTATCTGACATAGTTATTCCTCCGGTCACATTTTAATTTGCGATGACAACCTCATACGTGCTCTGCCCGTCCTGAGAGAATTTTGACTAGTCCGGTGCGATGGCACCCTCCTGTGATGACGCCTTCCGGACTACCAGCACTCCCATCAACGCCAACCACAGAGTGATGATGGTGGGGAAAATAATGGTAAGAACTCTGGTTGTTGGGGTAGACTTGCCCTCGTACGCCTGAATTATGCCGACTACGATCGAGCCAATACCGGCGACGACAACTACCCACCCCAACCAGCGCGGGTACACTCTGCTCAGTGCCACTGCAAGGCCATAGAGAATGAAGGTGAAGCCGGCAAAGAGGATGTTAAAGAGAGCGGCTAATGCGAAATCAAGGTTCTGCTCAGCCAAGACCAGCCGCAAAGCGGTCGCTTCTTCTTCGGGAGGAGCCGTTGCCCATGCCTCGGCAATGTGCTTGGCGGCAATGCCGTCAAGCGTTACCAGAATGAGCCCGACAGTTACTCCCGCAATGGCGGCAATGAATCCCAACCTGACCAGCGCACCCGCTAGCCCGCCACTGATCGAGTGATAGATGGCAACAAGACCACCGAGCATGAAAATCAATCCAAAGACGATTACAAGGTGAACAATGACCCAGCTTTCGCTCTCAGCAATCGTCCTGGCGACGCCCTCCGGGTCCCCACTTGGTGTCGCCGGGTGGATGAGATTGCCCACCATTCCCATCAGCGCGCCGATGATGAGAACTACTCCCCCGATTCTGAGTATCCATTGCTCAAATGTGATCTGATCATTCATCATTCGTCTCCCTAGAGAAAACAAGCCCGTGAGGCTCGCTAATCGCCACGCTGTTCTGGAGTGGAAAGGATAATTTCAAGTTCTTGGCTTTATTTCGCTCCTTTCGGATAGGTGTAATTCACTATCCACTGCACTCCGAACTTATCCTTAAAACTGCCGTAGTAGTCGCCCCACGGCTGGTCGGCGATAGGCATCTCTATCGTGCCGCCAGCGGAAAGAGCGTTAAATATCCTGTCCGCCTCTTCTTTGCTTTCCGGGTGGACCGAAATGTAAACATTGTTGCCTTGAGTTAATTTCTGTCCGAGCGATTCAAGAGAATCACTCGCCATTAATACATTGTCTTTACCAACCGACAAGCTGATGTGCAGGATTTTGTTTTTGTCCTCTTTCGGGATATTTACGCCTTCCATCGGCATATCCTTGAATCGGACAATAGACGTAAACTCTCCGCCAAAAACGGATTTATAAAAGTTAAACGCTTCTTCTGTATTGCCCGCAAAATTGAGGTAGGTGTTTAATTTTGTCATAGTGTTTTCTCCTTAACTTTTGATGATTTTGATCTTTTTTGTTTATTGGCCCTCATATGCTTTCTTTAATTCCCCAATGTCAAACTTTTTCATTTTCAGGAACGCATTGGTAACGCGTTCCACCTTCTCTTTATCGGGATCTTGCAGCATCTCACCCAGGACAGTGGGAGAGACTTGCCATGATACACCGAACTTATCCTTGAGCCAGCCGCACACACTTTCTTGCCCTCCGTCTGCAATGAGTTTCTCCCAGTAGTAGTCAATTTCTTCCTGGGTCTCGCATTCAACCATAAACGAAATGGCCTCATTGAAAGTAAAGTCGTGCTTATGAGCGCTATCCATGGCGGCAAACCCCTGATTCTCAAGCGTGAAGGAGGCATGCTTTATTGTTCCCTCTTTGTCAGGTTCCTCACCTTTGCCGTAGCGGTCGATGTCGCCAATTTCCGCATTGTTGAACAACGATGTGTAAAAATTGATCGCCGCTTCTGCTTTCCCGCACTGCTCGCCGACAAACAAAAGCGTCGGAGTGATTTTCTGCTTCATCTTACGATCGCCCATGAACATCACCTGCCACGAAAGACCGTATCTGTCCTGCGTCCACCCATATTTTTCGCTGAAGGGATATTCACCAAGTTCCATGAGCGCTGTACCCCCTTCAGACAGTCTTTCCCATATCGCATCAACTTCCTCCTTCGTATTACAAGCGACAAGAAATGATACAGCCGGAGTGAATTTGAATAGCGGTCCGCCATTAAGCGCAATGAATTTTTGTCCCTCAATCTCAAACTCAATGGTCATTACTGTGCCCTCCGGCAGGCCGTGAATTTCAAAACCTGCTTTGCTGGCGCGGGTTATCTTGCCGATCTTGGAATTTTTGAAGATGGAAGTGTAAAATTTCGCCGCCTCTTCGGCCTGGCGGTCAAACCATAGATTCGGTGTGATTTTTTGTTTGATGGTTGCCATAATCTTACTCCTATTACCTACGCTTTGCCCTCATCGGCAAGTCGTTTGCGTCTTTCAATTTCCGCAACATTTGGATTATCAAGCGCAAATGATCCGATCTTGAGTTCTCCGGCCGGTATATAGGTCGCGATGATGACACCGGTGGTAGAAATTTTACTATCGATAAGCTTGAGATGAGCAGGTTGTGTTCCTTCGCCAAATAGCCGCTTGCCCTTCCCTATCGTAACGGGGAAAATCCATAACCGGAACTCGTCGAGAAGATCGTTTTTAAGCAGCGTTTGAATAAGATTGCCGCTGCCATGCACCTGGATCTCGGGTCCTTTTTGTTCCTTGAGATTTCTGATTGCCTGCTCCACGTTTCCCGTTAACAGTGTGGAATTATTCCAACTCACTTCATTAAGCGTTCTGGAGATAACATACTTCTTGGCGCTGTTCAATTTGTCGGCAGTCGGGTCATCTTTAATGTATGGCCAGTGCGCTGCAAAGATTTCATACGTCTTCCTGCCCAATAATAACTCAAACGGTTTTGCCATATATCCGTCCATGACTTGCCCCATCATGTCGTCCCAGTAATTGAACGTCCATCCACCATAATTAAAACCGCCGGTCGGATCTTCCTCCGGTCCCCCGGGTGCTTGCATAACGCCATCAAGCGTTATAAATGTGCTTACAATAAGTTTTCTCATAACCGTTTCTACTTAATTTTATTCCTCCGACTTCGATTACATGGGCACTGGCTCGAGCATACCCATGCGGTTGCCTTCGGTGTCTATGAATGATGCATAAAGTCCGACACCGGGAATCTCATCAGGTTTTCCGGGTACTTGTCCTCCCAGCACTTTTCCGCCTGCTTCTTCCACCTTTTTCATCGCTTCCTTAATATCATCAACTGCAATTACGACTGACGGGTACTGCGACAGAGGATCATCGGTCCTTTGGTAAAAGCCGCCGTTGATGGCGCCGGGTCTCCTGGGAAGACCTGTTTTCTCGTCGCTTTCGGTAGTGGTGACCAGAACATACTCGCCCATCTCTTTACCAAGCTGTTCCGTCTGCCAGCCGAAGGCAGTTTCATAAAACTTCCTCATACGGCCCTTATCTTTCGCCGGCATTTCAAAATGTACGACAGGATTCATTTTCATCAGATTCCCCCACTAATAAGATAATTATGCGTTCGATGATATAAGGATTTTTCTCAGTTTCATAGATTCAACCTAAGAGACCAAGCTCTTTCATTGCTCTCTCCTCATCCTGGTGAGCTATGAACATGATGATTTTTGACTCAGGGCCGATATTCTGGATAAAATACGTAACATCAAATTCAATCAGCTTATTTCCGGTCTTCTCAAACGTCACTCCCCAGTGGACTTTGACCATGGAATATTCTCTGCTGATTTCGGTTTCGTCCATTGAAAGAATTTTTGCGGATGTCTGTCCCACGCTCCTGTAGAACTCCGCTGCCTTACTCGCCATTTTGGCGAACTCGTCTCTTCCCTGCGCGATACTGCCCCTCGGACCCGCAGAAATGAAATGTTCAGCAAAGAACGGCACCTGCTTTTCAACATCAAGTGCATTGAATGATCATTTTCCAGTTCTTTTCGGAATGCTCCCGCGCCTGCTCAGTTTCGTTATTGTCCTGGGAGAGCGAGACGGTAGTTTCCGCTTCATCGCTCACAAGCTCAACGGTAACCGTATGGTAATTTTCTGGCATATCAGTAAGTCCCGAAAGAGGGCTGAAATGGCTGTCCCAACCTGCTTCCACCAGCGCTTCCTCATTATTATGAAAATGGCCAAGAGCGATAGGGCGAAGTCTGCCGAAAACAGGATAATGAAGGAACCTGAGTCTCCCATCATGCCCAGAACCGTCCCCATGGCGCTCGCAGAGAGATACGTGCCGACTATGATGGATTTCAAGCAGAACCACGAATGCGTGCGGATGACGTATTATGAAGGCCACTCGATGTTGCTCCAGATGCGACTCGTGCCCGGCACCTGTGAACGAACTCAACTTTCTCACAATCCTCCCTGAGTACCCTTATTAGATCCTGGTATTGCCTGTGAAGTTTCAAGCTCCCGGGCGATGCTGAGAGCCCACGCTTCGATATCGTTCCAGTCGCGGAAATCACCTTCGGCAAGCGCTTTACGGGCGGCCGGCAACTTGCGTATCATCCTGTGACCGAATCCAAGCTTGCTACTATCCAATACTCCGAAGAAGACTCGGTGGTCGCGGGGCTTGATGAGCTCCCTGAACTCGGCAATCTCTTTGGGCTCCGTTACGGCGCGCAGGTCTTGACCTTGGGCATCCTTGGTCTCGGTCCCCAGCGGGCCGCTACTGAAAAGCCACATCGGCCTATTGGCCAGAAGAGCGCGGTTTCCCGTCACAAACTCCGTTGCCTCCTTCAGCCAGTGCATCATATAGACTGCACTCCCGATCACAAAGGCATCATAGTCTCCAGGATTCTGGACCTCGCCGATGTGCCTTGCATCCGCCTGCGTTCCCGCCCGCCGGAGCTTTTCAGCTATGAACTCTGCGATGCCCCTCGTGGATCCGTATTTGCTCGCATAGACAACGACTGCTTTCATGGCCTATCGCCCCCAGTTCGCCTGAAAAGGACGTTCAGCAACGCGCTTGAAGCTATCAGAACTATCCAGTTTATCGTAAGGACAGTCCCTTGAAATGCGACATCTTACTAGCCGCTCCGGTGCAACGATTTCACGGTAGACACCTTTGCTCCAGAATTCTTGGCCCTCGGGCGATCGCATGGTGTTGAGATACTCACCTCCTGCGCGCAGGTCTATCTTGCAGACAGGCGACGTGAAGCCTTTCGGCCCCCACCAGCGCTTCACGCGTTCGGATCTGTCCACGCCTTCCACACCAGCCCGCGCGGCGCGTCAAAAATCCGCGTGATGACGAGCTCCTGCTCCTTTGTGTTCTTTGCGATGCTATTTCTTGCTTTTATTTCAGACATATCTATTCCCCCTTGGTTAAGTATTGTACTAACGAATTAAGTCGATGTTCTTGCACATTACAGAATTACTTCTCTCTCTGTAGAATTCCTTTAGCCCAGCCTGCAGCCCGCTCCAGTTCTCCCTCTTTCAGAGGTCCCTCATTACCCTTTACTATGAAGCCCTCAGGCTGCGCCGCCAGATTTCCGCCTTTACCTTTCAAAATGTCAGCGATGCGCCCGGCGGCATAGCCGAAGAGTTTTGCTACAAACATTTTCACCCTTGTATCGAATGAAGCCACATTGATATTTTTAAGAGCATTTGCGGGTATTTTGCTGAGGAACTCTTGAATAACCGGCGTTGGTTTACCCCCCTGGGTAGGTGAACCTACTATGAGAAGGTCAATAGCTCCCAATTCCAAGGGATTCACCTCTCCTGCCCGGAGCACTTTAACCTCACCGAACGAGGTAATAGCTCCGGCTATAGCCCAGGCGATTTTTTCCGTGTTTCCATAGACCGAGTCATAGATAATTAAAACCTTCACCACATTCACCCATATTCTTTATGTGATTCCTCCTTTAATAAAGTTCTCTTATGTTTATTTTACCTCAAAATCTTCCATATACAGATACTCCTGCGCATACCCGCAGTATCTCCCGAAATATCCCCGTGCGAATTCGGCTATTTCCTCCCGCTTTTTACTCTTCTTCACATTCTTGAAGTGTTCACCGTAAAAACTGTCCATTATATGCTCGATATGCGTGTCCACAGGGAATGATTCAAGCTTCCCGAACGCAAAAAGCAACACGCAGTCGGCGATCTTGCCGCCCACGCCTTCTATTTTCATAAGTTCCCCGCGCCCTTCCCGATATGATAAATCTTTTATCCCGTAAAGGTCAAATTCGCGATTTGCCACCATGGATGCCACTTTCAGTACACGCGGGGCGCGAAAGCCGAGCCTGCACTGTGCCATGTCACTGATATGGACTTGAGCAAGCGCCTCCGGGGCGGGGAAAGAGTAATAGCCCCTCTCTATTTCCTCGCCAAAACACTCGCACATGCGCTTGATCGAGTTTTTGATGTTCCTGATAGTGTTGTTGCTTGAGCAGATATATGATACAAGGCATTCCCACGGGTCCTGCCGAATAAGACGAAGCCCCCTGTATTTCTGGATTAATGAATCCGTTAATTTGTCCTTATTTATTTCAGAGTATATCTTTTCTATGTCGTCATAAAGCCTGAAATAATCCTGTACAAAGTTTTTATTAAGTATGGAATCAACCAAAAGCTCGCTTTCGCTTTGTTTAGCTCTTATAACAGACCCACTTACAATGCCTGTCCACCAGTCGTTCTTCTCCCATCTGAAGACCTGGCCGCATGAAAGCGTGTAATCAAGGTTAAAATCGTTTGTATCGATACGGTACACAACCAAGGATATTTTACATGCCTAAAATACATTACGATTTTAATGTTGACCAAAACACTACGAATATAGAAATAAGAATGGTACGGCAGAGCGCCGCACCTATGTACCAGTCTTAAAACTGGTGACTCGATCCAATAATACATATGTATTCATGGGTTATATAGTCTATCGTCATATACTATATAGACCAACCTATCGTTAACCTCATACGATTTGAAGATATGTTGGAGGGTTGTGCCAGGGTGGCAGAGCGGCTAAATGTGCCGGTCTTATGAACCGGTGACTCGATCCGAAGTCACATGGGTTCAAATCCCATCCCTGGCGCATTTCGGACTGGTCAGGGGCACCATGACGCCCCATCTAATGAATAGCGATTTTTAATATTGATGAAAACACCACTTTTATAAGAGATATACTTATAAAATAAACTCAGAACTTTATCTTAATACAGGGTTATGGTAAATTGCAGTTACCTTTATCCAGTTTCATCATTTAATTTTTATTCAACAATACAAATTGAAGTTCAATTCGTGTTGGTGGTTACACGAGATACAATATACGTTTAATTCAATCTTTCTTTAAATATCCCCGCTAATACCTATACGCTTAAATATATATAAATCGTCATGGTAACAATAATGACAGAACCCGGTTTAGCAAACCCAATAACAGAACCATTGTTGTTTTGGACAGTTATATTATATCTGGCATTTCTTTTTCACTCATGGAAAATTAAAGAATTAAATGATGACATAAAAAGCATTGAGATTCTTTTTTTATCAGGTGCTTTAGGTTATGTTTTTCTAAAGTTATCGGATTATTTAACCCCAATAATTGATGTACATAAGTGGCTGAACTATTTAAAATCTCTAGATCCATTTGGTCCATCACTCATGTTTAATCTATACTTCGGAATCATACTTATTTTAATATATTATTTGCTACTTGCATTGTTCACATTTTTAATATTAAGCATTATTCAATTTTGTGTAGACCCTAATAAACAGATATTATATAAATATCACAGATTCAAAATATTAAGAAAATATAAAATAACTGAACTACTCGGAATAGGGATTCCTTTAATATTACTTTCATTTGGGGGGATTTTTTTTGCGATAGGCGGGATAATGGTTTTCTCAAAATCCATGAAATTCAGTTCATTGGATTTTTGGTCAATAATATATTTATTATCACCAATATTTGGAATCATATTTTTATTATTAGTTTTAATTGGATTGGGGAGGATTTTATATTTGACTTTTAAAAAATATTCTCAACCATTTATTCATATAATTTTGGATAAAGTAAAAAAATTTCAATTTACAATCAATTCACAATTAAACGTTCCGTATTTGTTTAGCTGGGACAAAATCCCAGGAAGCGATAATGAAAGACTCTTGGACTTTCTAAAGAAGAATTATGGCGTTGATTGGATAAAAAGAGCGCAAATTAAAAAAATCGACCCTAATACCATTTTTGCTAATACTGCATATACTAAGAACTATATTTTACTCATCCTTAATAATAAAAAAACTAAGGTAAACCTAGAAATCGGTAACGGTAGAACCGATGAATTCATAGTGGAGATAAAAAATAATAAGCTAAACATATACAACTTTCTAAATTTTAATAAAAAACAAAAATTATTGTTAATATATATATGGATTTATTTGGCTATCATAACTTTAATTGAATTTAAGGGAGAGTATTTGTTTAGGGTTATTATAGATTGTATATTACTGTTATTATTATTTATTATTTTAATTTTCTACAAAAAGATATATACTCTTTGGCAAGAACTAAAATAATTGCAAAATGTTCAGACGGATGTACACCAGGGAGCATAGAGGATTATCGAGCCAGTATTGACGAAACAAAGGTGCAATACGGTTTTAAGTATACAGGACAATATATAAAACCTCATGAACTTCAGGACAAAGCAGTTCCTCAAGAAAAGGTTCGGGGATTACTACCAGGCTTCCGCCCTCATTCTGCCCCCTGAGCTTACCAGGCGCGAATGGGGTTTTATCTTTTTTGACGAGCTGCCTGAGGTTGTGATGCGCCGCCACAAGGCTTTTTCCTCGGAAGGCGAGGCGTTTGAATATCTGCGGGGTATGGTCCCGGCGCATGTGTATCATTCGGCTGCGTATTACAAATATCCCGGCGCAGGGACGATGAAGGAGAAGCAGTGGCAGGGCGCAGACCTGATATTTGACCTTGATGCCGACCATCTGCCGCAGAAGGCAAGGTCTTATGCAGAGATGCTGGCTAACGTGAAAACCGAGACCGGAAAACTGCTTGACTTCCTGCTGGAGGATTTTGGTTTTACTGAAGATTGTATCAGCATTGCATTTTCAGGGGGGCGCGGTTACCATATCCATGTGCACGATCCGAAGGTTCTTACGCTTGAGAGCGCGGAGCGAAGGGAAATTGTCGATTATATCAGCGGTACAGGATTGACAATTGACTCTTTGTTCAAGTCTGCAGGACATAAAGTTTATGATGTTGGCAAATTTAAGAAAAAAGAATTAGAGTCCCCGAGGAGGATAAGTTCTTTTGATGAGGTCTCCGGGGGTTTTGGCTGGGGAAAGCGTATCAGTAAATATATAACCCATTTTTTTAAGAGTATTTCCGCAAAAGATGAGGTAGAAGCGATAAATGAGCTTACTGACCTGATTCGTAATTATAACTTAAAAAAAGTATCCACTGATAAGATTCCTGAAGATATCGAAAAACGGATAATCCAGATAAAAACTGAAAATCGGAAAACAGGACTACAAAAAATTGCAGATGAAACGGGAGTTTCAAGCGATACGGTGCGTAATATTTTGATAGCAAATAATTTGTGGGATTTCAAGCCTGATGCCGTTACTAAATTAAATAAAATCAGAGAAATTGCGCAAACTGAGAATGCTTTGGAAATGATAGAAAATAGAGGTATTATCGGGGATTCATATATTTTTGATGCTGTTGTTCAGAAAGCAATCGAAGAGAACACCATTTATTTAGGTAGCGCCCATACCGATGAACCCGTCACCGCCGACATAAGGCGCCTTATCCGTATGGCATCCTCGCTGCACGGCGGCTCGGGGATGCGCGTCGTACCCCTCACGCTGTCAGAATTTGAGAAATTCGAACCGCTGCGCGATGCTGTAGTATTCAGCGAAAAGGATATACAGGTCGAGGTAATCCCGCCCCTGAAACCCCAGAATTCCCTGGTCGAGATGAAAGGAAAACGTTTTATGGTAAGGGAAGGTATCAATAGCCTGCCTGAGTATGCGGCAATCTATCTCATGTGCCGCGGAGCAGCCGAATATGCCTGATTCCAACATTAACCTTAACAATATTTTACGGGAAGAGCGTAAGTTAAAAAAACCAAGGACGCAGGAATCAAAATTCGTTCCGCTTGAGAGCGATTTCTATGTAAAAATAGCGCGGCAGATACATGAGCTTGAAGAAGAAAGAAGTAAGATAGAGGATACTTATAGCACGAAGTACGCAATGATCGAGGATGAACTCAAAACAGCAAGGAAAGCCCTTGAGAACCTGATAAACCTCAGGACTTCCAAGATAATCACGGAAGCTTCCATCCGCTCGTCACTAAAACAGAGGGATAAATACGACCCTGAAGCCATGACGCTTGAGGAGCGCAGGTTCTACAACAGGTTACTTGAACTGATGACCGAATGGTGGGAATGGCGCAGGGAGCTTATTGATAGAGTCAAAGTAAGAGAAAAGCAGACTGCTCCAGCTTTTCAGGAAGATGCGCAGCAGAAAAACAGGGAGCAAGGAGATAGGCTACAGGGAGACGGGCAGCAGGAGGCTGTGATGGAGGAAGCTATGCTGCAGGGAGACGGACTACAGGGGGATGGGCAGGAAGTAGAGGGCAGAAGCGCACACCTCGAATGGAAAGAGCCGCAGGATGTTCAGCAGGAAGCTGTACTTATGGAAAAAAAACAAAAAGAGACCATACCTGAAGGCAAAAAGGATATAAATAAAGAATACATTGTGGTGCGTTTGCTGAAAGATATTCCGACGTTTGTTGGAGTCGATGGACGCAACTACACTTTATCAAAAGAAGACGTTGCTGTTTTATCGGCTGTAAATGCTAAAGCATTAATCAATCGTAATGCAGCCATCCAAATCTCGGTTAAAAGGTGATCATCATGAAAATGCCCAAGAAATTCAATACGTATTGTCCCTATTGTAAAGCCCATACTCCGCATGTGGTGGAGAGGGTAAAAAAGGGGCAGGCTTCGACATTAACCCGCATAACGAGGCAAAAGTACAGACATACAGGTATAGGCAACTCAGGTAAATTCTCAAAAGTGCCCGGTGGGGATAAACCCACAAAGCGCATAAACCTCAGGTACAGATGCTCAAAATGCAAAAAAGCGCACCTGCGGAAAGGCTTCAGGGCAGGTAAATTCGAACTCGTGGAGTCTTAAGCATGGAACCGAAAAGCCGATTTTTAAAAGTCAAATGCACCGACTGCGAGAATGAGCAGGTTATCTTCGGATGCGCAAGCAATACCGTAAGCTGCCTTGTATGCGGCAGGACCCTTGCTGAACCGGCTGGGGGCAAGGCTATCATTAAAACCCAGATAATCGAGGTCCTTGAGTAATGGAAAGAAGCGGCTGGCCTGAAACCGATGAACTCGTCGTATGTACTGTTAAGAAAGTCACAGATTTCGGCGCGTTCGTAGAACTGGACGAATACGGGGGCAAGGAGGGCTTAATCCACATCTCGGAAGTGGCCTCCGGCTGGGTCAAATACATCAGGGACCATGTAAGAGAAGGTCAGAAAATAGTATGTAAAGTACTTTATGTTGATGAGACCAAGCATCACATAGATCTCTCGCTAAAAGATGTTAACGAGCACCAGCGGCGTGAAAAGATCCAGCAGTGGAAGAACGAGCAAAAAGCCGAGAAATGGATACAGTACGTAGCCAAAGTAACAAAAACAAGCAAGGAAGACCTGGATAAATTCATCAGTACCCTTTACGAAAAGTTCGGCAGCGTTTATGCGGCGTTTGAAAAGTCAAGGATAGGCGGTATCTCGTCGCTAACCGGGATCGGGATCAGCAAAGAAGTCGCC
Organism: Candidatus Methanoperedens nitratireducens; assembly: GCF_900196725.1. Lineage (GTDB taxonomy): Archaea > Halobacteriota > Methanosarcinia > Methanosarcinales > Methanoperedenaceae > Methanoperedens > Methanoperedens nitroreducens_A. The sequence goes on from NZ_FZMP01000194.1 coordinate 16,767, forward strand.
GAGATGATAAAAAAGGTCGCTGAGGAGAACCTGAAAAAGCCGCAGGTAGAGATCGCAGGTTATGTCGACCTGACCAATCCGCTGCCTGACGGGATAGAGCACATAAAAAAGGCATTGTACGCGGCAGGAGAAGTCAATGGGGAAGACATTAGTGTGGATATCACGTACACAGGAGCCCCGAGGTACAGGATACATGTCATAGCCCCCGATTATAAAAAAGCTGAGAACATCCTCAAAAAATCATCACAGGCAGCCATTAAAGTCATAGAAAAAGAAGGCGGGACCGGAGAGTTCCACAGATATAGTGAACATGAAGTCTGATTAAAAGCTTTATGGTATCGAAGATACGAAAATGTGTTTGTGGGAGATACACCCTCAAAGAAATCTGCCCCGTTTGTGGAGGAGAGACGCGATACTCGCAGCCTGCTCGGTTTTCCCTTGAGGACAGGTACGGGAAATACAGAAGGCTGGCAAAAAAGAGGTAATTATGCTAAAAACAACCATTTTACGCACCAGAAAACCGCGGCTTAAGGAACCGATACTTATCGAGGGACTTCCGGGAGTCGGGCATGTGGGAAAACTTGTTGCTGAGCATCTTGTAGAAGAACTTGGAGCAAAAAAGATAATGGAAATATATTCCCCGCATTTTCCACCGCAGGTAATAGTCGAAGACGACGGCACTACCAGGCTTGTCAGGAACGAGGTATATGCATATAAATCAAAAGGCAAGAACGACCTTCTGATGCTGGTAGGCGATCACCAGAGCACTTCGAACGAAGGACATTACGAGTTGTGCAGCGTGTTCCTTGATATCGCCGAAGAGTTCAAGGTAAAAAGGATATACGCACTCGGCGGATACGGCGTGGGACAGCTTGTCGATACGGATACCGTCCTGGGCGCTGCGAATAACATAAAGCTTGTGAAGGAGCTCAAGGAATACGGCGTGGAATTCAGAGCCAATGAGCCGGGCGGTGGAATTGTCGGGGCATCTGGGCTGCTTCTGGGATTAGGAGCGCTTCGCGGGATTGATGCTGCGTGCCTTATGGGCGTGACATCGGGCTATCTCGTTGATCCAAAAAGCGCACAGGCTGTGCTGAAGGTGCTGTCCAAGATACTTGAGATAGAAGTTGATATGCAGGCGCTGGCAGACAGGGCCTCAGAGATGGAGAAGATAGTAGCGAAACTGCGGGAAATGGAAGAAGGGAAGACTCCTGTAACTTCGGATGAGGATTTGAGGTATATAGGCTAATTCCTGTATGGCCCAAAACTGCATTCTTTGCAGCAGCAGTTCTGTATTCCCCATCAAATTTCCAAAACCGACCAGGCAAGCCCGCAGGTTCATGCGCTGCCCTGTGTGTGAACTGATTTTTGTACCAGCCGGGTATCACCTTTCACCACAGGATGAAGCGGCGCGTTACAGGCTGCATGAGAATACGCTTTTAAATGAGGGATACGTCCGGATGTTCCTTGAGAAAATAGCTCTCGTACACCGGTACTGCCCTGATGCCCGCACTGTTCTTGACTACGGCTGCGGTCCTGAGCCGGTGCTTACGCAGTTGTTGAGGAGAGAGGGGTTTGATTGCGATGTTTACGATCCTTATTTTTTTCCAGTGCTTCCTGGAGGCTCCTATGACCTTGTGATCTCTACGGAAGTTTTTGAGCATTTCAGAGATGTAAGGGCGGAGTTATTCAAAATTCGCTCGCTCCTGAACCCGGGGGGCTTTCTTGCTGTTATGACTTCGTTCCATGATTCAGCCGGGGATTTTATGGACTGGTGGTATATAACTGACCCGACACATGTTTGTTTTTTTAGTATGCGCACGTTTGAATGGATAGAGAAAGAATTTGGATTCCATAGAGTCTATATTGATACGAAGAATTTCATAATTCTCGCAAAAAATGAGTGACTTTAAGTAAAATCTATACCGGAAATAATCTCCTCAAGCTGTGACTTCCTTTTCTTGCTTGAAGACTCAACTTTCCCGTCAGCCTCAACCACGGACACCATGATATCAAACCTCTCCGCTGCTGCGGCATCAGCCGTGGACATGATCGCGGTTGGCTCGGCAGATGGCGGTATCCACGGGTTTGCAAGGATCTCCTGCTCCTGGAGCGTGGGCGTGTATGAATGTATGACCTCAAGCTGACCTTCTTTTGCATGTTTATAAGCGCGGTAAAGAGCCCTGTTCTGCCTGAAGCCTACATATATCTCAAGAAGTGTGACACCGATAAGGGAATTAGTATGTTTTCCCACAACGAGGTCGCTGATTATATTTTCACCATCGTCTGTGTGCAGGATGAGAAAACCGCTCTCCTTGTTCTCATTGGCTGATATCTCGATCATTTTTCCAAGGCAATCGGCTAAACTCATGTCCTTAGTGGGTATTATCCTGTCAAAATCCTTGACCGTCCTTGATATCTGGTCTTCATCGTAATCAGCAACACCCTCGCGATTGATGATGTCCGTGACTCTAGCCCCCTGGATCCCAAGCAGGTTTGATTCTATGCCGTACTTTTTCTCTTTTTCAAGCAGGCTTGACAGCCTTTCTTTTGCATCAAGATGGCGCGAAAGCCTCCTTTTTACAAGCTCATCATCGCTGGCTACAAGCTCGATCGCTTTTGGGACTGCGCCAATCCTTTTCGTCAACAGGGATATCTGTTTTATAAGTTCTGGTTCTCCAAGCTCCATCACATCGAAAATGTTCTCAACAAGCAGTTTGACCTGGTCATAAACAGAGACATCAACATATACAGGCTCATCTCCCTCAAATATCGGGAGCTTCCTTTTTTCGTAAAGCTCTCCTTTCATTTTCTCAACAAAATCTTTCCTGATGAGCACTACCGGCTGGGCTGAGCGCGCCCTTCCCTCAAAATAAGCTCCGACATCCCCTGAGAGCATCTTGATAGCCAGGGTTGTCTTTCCCCCTCCCTGCGGCCCGGTCAGGATTAAAATAGGGTCCTTTTCCAGTTCTTTTGATAGAAGCCTGACCGATTCTTCTTTGGTATGTTTCGAGGTATCAAGGGTATCCATCAGAACCTCAAAAAA
>NZ_FZMP01000183.1 GCF_900196725.1 Candidatus Methanoperedens nitratireducens
AAAGGGCTGGATTCCTGGAAAGGTCGATGTCCTGACAAAATGCCCAGGAGAAAAAATGGATAAGAGTGAGCGCCAGGCAAAGGATTGTGCAGAGCACAGAATTTCTAATCAACGGGCCGCCCGTCCTGGCGCTCTGGCCCTTAGAAATTATGGGAATAGGTGGTAGGCTGCCCCAGGGAACGGGGTGGGTTAAGCAAGCGGGGCAGCCTATCAAGGCTAGTACACTCTTGTGACCCATAAGCGAATGAGTCGCTCGCAAGCATATTGATTTGCAGGGCTATATATATTTATTGCTCTTGAAAAAATATTGGGATAAGTTCCCATCCCTAGCATGATGCTCCGACTGGGATTTGAACCCAGGTCGTCAGAGTGAGAGTCTGACATGATTGGCCGTGCTACACTATCGGAGCGCGGATATCTGAAAGTCTTTATGTGGTTATTAAAGTTTCGTTTATTTCTTATCCTGACAAATTTTATCATGTTTAATCGTGATAATCTTTAAGTACTATAACGTTTATGTAGATGTAGGAGGAGCTTTATGAGCGAAATCGTAAACGTGGTTTCTCGCGAAAGCGGGAAAATAGACAGGAAAAAAGTGAAAGCATCGCCATATGAATTCACAATAGCCACGCGGGCTAAATGGGAGATGGTAATCGCGGATGAGGACGTTACTATCGGGGCGGGCAAACTTGAGCGCGTAAAGGTAAAAGAGATCAAAGTACAGAGAGACATGCTTGCAATGCCCTGCGCTTTCAGCCACCATCCACTGGTATCGGTCATAAAGGTGGGGGCTAAATACGGTCCGGCGCCTGTGGAGACGGACAGGATCATCAACAGCGCTTACGTACTCGGACAGGAAGCAGGAGAGATCAAAAAGGGAGACCTGCTTTCCGTGCTTAACCTGTATCCGATAATGTTCACGCGCGAGGCTACAAAACCAGTGCAAATCAGGTGATGGGGATGGAAACCTGCAAGATATGCAATGGTGACCAGGACTCAAAACACTACGAAGGGTACAATATATGCACCGAATGCGCCGACCTCATGGAAGACCTGATGAGCGAATACTTCCTGAGAACGCTGAAGTACGAAGGCTCGGACACAAAAACAGGGTATATGAAATACCTTGAGAGCGGAAGGCAGTTCATCAGTGACTACCAGAGGATAAGGAAGCACAGCAAAAACCACATAAAGCACATGGAAGAGCACGTGCGCGAGGAGATGCAAAAAAATCCTGAAGGCGGGAAGCAGAGGTATCTGGAAAGACTCTTGCAGACAATCAACTGGCTTGAGCGCTGCCCTGAGTTCTACAACTACTATTTCAAGAAATATTATGTCTGTCCTGGCTGCGGTGCGTCCATATTCGACCACTATAACAAACAGGACGTAGGCGACTGGCTCATGATAACGTGCAGTAAATGCGATACTGTCATCAAGAAGTATTTTTCACCTAAATTCGTGAACTAGCCGTTTTATTTTTTTTACTTTCTTCGAAATCTTTATCAAATGGAACAATGTAGTATTTTCCCATGCCAGAGATACTGATAGTCTATTACTCGCGGGCTGGAAATACCGAAAAACTCGCAAAAGCGATCGCCCAGGGCGTACGCGATGGCGGCGGGAACCCGACGCTTAAAACAGTGGATGAAGTCGATATCAATGAACTTCCTGAGTTCGACGGCATCATAGCAGGCTCTCCCGTATACTTCGGAATTATGGCCGCCGAATTGAAAAAGTTCTTTGAGAACACTGTCACGGTCAGGAGAAAGCTTTTTAATAAAGTAGGCGCCGCCTTTGCCACATCTGCGCACAGGACGGGCGGAAAGGAGACCACGATCATGTCCATTCTCCAGGCAATGCTCATATGCGGCATGACAGTTGTGGGCGACCCGTTCGAAACAGGCGGTCACTACGGCGCCGCAGGCTCTGATGAGACCGGACTGAATGAAGGAAGAGCGCTTGGGAAAAGAGTAGCTGAACTCGCCGGGCTGATATATGGGAAAAAATGAGCAAAAAAAAGGACAAGCGTAAAGTAGAATCAGAAATACCTGTAAAAAAAATACCTGGGAAACGGTCGTATTTTGATCCAAAGACCATTGCTGCCGTGCTCGGTGTTTTTATCCTCCTGTTTCTTATTTACTCTATTATGCCGCAGGGGAGCGACCAGTGGAATGTAAGGAAAGACGGAGTTCTCTCCTATACTGAGAACAGAGGCAGGGTTGATGTCAATGTTCTCAAAACAGAATCCAGCGGTAATTACACGCTTGAGACCATCTCTTTTGCGAGCAAGGACTACACGGTAGAAGGGCTTCTGCGCATCCCGTCTTCTGATAAAAAAGTACCTGCCATCGTGATCCTGCCGGGAGCCACAGTCCCGAAAGAAGGCACGCAGGGGCTGGCTGAGATATTCTCCAGCCTGGGATATGCAAGCCTGGGTATCGAGCAGCGCAACCGCGGAAGTGTTAATCCCGATTACGATTATAATTTGTTCAAAGAAGGCAAAGAGCCTGTAGAGCACAAGATGGTGTTCGATGCCCTCCGCACAGTTGATGTCCTGAAGCAGGATTCAAGGATCGACCCAAAAAAGATAGCAATAGTCGGGGAAAGCAACGGCGGGCGTTTTGCCATAATCGCGACAGCGATTGACCCGGATATCAAAGGGGTTATCGGAATCAGCACAAGCGGTTATGATATGGAATCCGAGACAGCCGGTATCCGGGATGAGACTTTTATCAGGTTCTATCGTTCCATAGACCCGGACACGTATCTCGGGCTGATCTCTCCTCGCAAGCTTGTGATGATGCATTCTGTCAACGACAGCATTATTCCAATCGACCTTGCCGGGAGAACCTTTAAACAGGCGAAAGAGCCAAAACAGTTTTATAGCGTAACGACCGGAAGCCACGGGTTCAGCAATGGCATGAGGGTGCCTCTTGAGGATGAATTGAGGCTAATGTTTCAATGAATTTCCAATGAATCTTCAAATCCTTTTTCAGTAAGGTGTGAACTCTTTTCCGAGAAGTTCCCTGCCAATTATCAGTCTCATGATATTCTGCGCCCCTTCAGCCCCGATTATATAGGATGCTACGCCCCTTAAACCCCGCTCAAGCCCGGCTTCCTTTGTGTAGCCGTATGCCCCGTACCACGTTAATACATCCTTGATTATATCGAAAGCTGCTGTGGGCGCATTAAGCTTAGCCATCGCCACCGCCCTGTTTATTTCAGTATGGCTGAACCTGCCCTCGGCATACATCCGGTCAAGCATCCAGGCAGCCTTATAGACAAGCATTTTTGCAGACTCAAGCTTTATATAATCCTCTGCCAGCTGGAACTGGACTCCTTCAAATTTAGCAAGCTGGGTGTTGAAGACTTTTCTTTTCTTCATGTGCTCGATCCCTGACTCCAGGGCTTTCCCGGCAGCGCCGATGCAGGCAGCAGCGACCAGCGTCCTTGCACAGTTAAAGCCCTCCAGCGCATAATAAAATCCGTTATTCCATTCCCCTATAAGGTAGTGCTCAGGTACCTCTACATTGTCCATGATTATTACCCCCGTGGATATGCCTTCCCTGCCCATCTGCTTAAAAATACTGGTAGTTATCCCTGATGTATCTTTTATGGGGATATAACAAAGCGAGAGACCTTTATGCTTAAGCTCAGGGTTTGTCTTAACTATGGTCACATACCCTCCCCCAAGCCTGGCAGCTTCCCTGACACCGCTTATGAAGGTCTTCGCACCCTTCACTATGAGTTTGCCGCCTCTTTTTTCCATCCTTGTTGAAATAGATGCAACATCAGAACCCCCTGAAGCCTCAGTCGATGCTATCCCCAGGAATTTTTTACCTGCGGTAATACCTGGCAGGATTTCATCCCTGGCTTTTCCGGTCGCATATCTCTCCATCAGGAAACCCCAACCGGCCTCCACCAGATAATAAACAGCAGCAGCCATGCTTATGTCTGCTCTTGCTATTTCTTCTGCGGCTATCGCAGCCGTGGTAAAATCCGCCCTTCTCCCTCCGTACTTTTCTGAAATCGTTATGCCAAGAAGACCGAACGCCGCCATGTCTTCAAGAACATCGTAAGGTATCTCTCCTTTCTCATCTATCTCACGTGCGCGGGGCGCAAGCTTTCTGTCGCAGAACTCTCTGACTGACTTCCTGAAAAGTTCCTGTTCTTCGGTAAACGAAAAATCCATGGTTCCCCGTATATAATCTTGGTTTCAGGTTATAAAAACCTTTTCAACGATAAACAGGCGTTCTTTAACTGGCAAAATAAGCTGCGTAATATTTCCTGCGGAAAGATTATCGTGTGTGGAATACAATGAATCTAAGTGATGGCACTCATACTGAGGACGGTGGAGGTATGTTTGAGTATTTCCCCAAGGATATCTGGTCAAATTATAAAGTCGATGGCAGGAACCCGTACAGGACTGATGAACATAATAATGTTTTACAGGTAGCCAACTGCCTTTTAATAAAGCATCCTGATGGCAATATACTGGTGGAAACGGGTATGCATGACAAGACACGCAGTTATGTAAAGCACCATAACATAATTAAAAAACCCTCGTTGATAGAAAGCATGCATGCGGTTGGAATTAAGCCCTTGGACATAGGCATAGTCAACGTGATACAGAAGAAAGAATTCCAGACCGCAATGAATCCAGGATTTGAACTGGAGAATGACTATTTCAGCGCGGAAAAAGATGTCCTGCCGCTTGAGGCATTTCTATCATGAGATCTCATTTTCCACCGGGGTCATTACTAAGAGCATCAATGCAAAAGGTGAGATAGAATATAATGTACTGCAATTTCCCATCCAAAAATTGATATGTAATCAATAACTATGTTCCTCTGACAGGAAAAATAGATTTGAGTGGACACTGCCCTCTCAGGGAATGCAGTAATAATTATAGTTGGGGAATTATGAATATAAAGAAAATCGCAGTAATCGGCGCCGGAACAATGGGGAGCGGCATAGCCCAGGTGGCAGCCCAGAGCGGATATGAAGTAATTCTGGCAGCTACGAAAGAGGAACATGCGAGAGCCGCATTTGAGAAAATAAAGGAAAGACTTAAAAAAAGGGTTGGCGAAGGGAAGCTTGAGAGCAAAGAGAAGGATAGAATCCTCTCCAGTATAAAAACAACCGCAAGCCTGGAAGATTGCAGAGAGGCGGGCCTGGCAATCGAAGCAGTGGTGGAAAAAGAGGATGTGAAAAAACATGTTTTTAAAGAGCTGGATAATATATGCCCGGAAGAAACAGTCTTTGCATCAAATACCTCTTCTATCTCCATAACACGACTTGCTCAGGTCACAGGAAGACCGGAGAAGTTCACGGGGATGCATTTCATGAACCCTGCCTATATAATGAAACTTTTGGTAATTGTTCAGGGCATGCGCACATCGCAAGAGACAGTAAATACAGTAGCTGATGTTGCTGAAAAAATGGGAAAGACCCCGGTCGCCATAAACGATTATCCCGGCTTTATCATAAACCGTTTACTTATACCCATGATAAATGATGCTATTTACTGTCTGGAGGAAGGGATTACATCCAAAGAGAGTATCGATAAAATTATGAAGCTTGGTGCAAACCATCCTATGGGTCCGCTGGAGCTTGCAGATTTTATAGGTCTGGATATATGCCTTGATATACTCGAGGTTCTTCATTCTGAGCTGGGTGAGAAATACAGACCCTGCCCACTGCTGCGGAAAATGGTAGCAGGAGGAAAGCTGGGGAGAAAAAGCGGGGAAGGATTCTATGACTACAGGTGAACGTATAAAGGTAGAGAGGAACGAAGAGATTAGCATAATCATTTTGAACAGACCGCATATCATGAACGCCCTGGATGCAAAGATGTTCCAGGAACTGAGAGATGCGCTTACCGGCCTTGGGAAGGATAACAGGACAAAGGTTATAATCATAACCGGGGGTATAAATTTCTGCGCAGGGGCTGATATTAATGAGCTGAAAGAAATGTCTCCCGTAGAGGCGGAAGTATTCTCAAGGCTCGGTCATGATGTCTTTGATCTTTTAGAGAACACAGGGAAGCCTGTGATAGCAGCAATCAACGGATACGCCCTGGGCGGCGGATGTGAATTAGCCCTTGCCTGTGATATAAGAATAGCTGGAGATGGTGCAAAATTCGGCCAGCCAGAAGTGAACCTCGGTCTTATTCCGGGTTTCGGAGCCACGCAGAGGCTTACAAGGCTGGTGGGCATAGGGTGGGCAAAAGAGCTTATCCTGTCAGGCAGGACTATAGATGTAATAGAGGCTGAATCCATCGGGCTTGTCAACAGTGTGGTGGACGATGATAAAGTGATGGACAAAGCAGCGGTAACAGCGAAGGTTCTGGCGCAAAAGAGTCCTTTATCTATAAAAATGGCTAAGACTTTGATTAACAAAAATCCGGACATAAAAAAGGGGCTTGAGGTGGAGACCATTTCTTTTTCCGAGTGCTTTGCCTCTGATGACCATGTAGAGGGTATAAACGCATTTCTGGAAAAAAGGAGACCGAAATTCAAGGGTATATAGAACCGACCGGACATCGTGACTTTGATTAGATAGCTTTAATAGTAATAGAATCGAGTATAGCGGTACCTTTTGCTAACCCTGGTAAAGAATATATCCGGGTTATCAAAACCAGGGGCTGTGGCCTAGTCCGGCATGGCGACGGGCTCCAGCGGAAACCGGAGAAATCCGGGTGTTATGATGAGCAACGGGTCTGCCGAGCGAACCGGACGCGGTAAGCGATGAGGAGCCGTTGGAGCACTGAACGTGCTGCTCAAAGATTAAATCGCCTAAAACCTGGCGTTTTCGGAGAGACCCGTCGATCGTGAGTTCAAATCTCACCAGCCCCATATCAGTACTTGGAACGGATTCGTATGTCTTTTTGATTATTTATGGTGCCCTCAAGTCCGTCGATCTGGTTTAATTTAACTTTTTTACAGGAGTAACGATTATAAATTAAGAGGGATATACTATAACTACTTGGGCGTTGGTGAAATGAAACTAGAATTAATTATAAATAGAATGTCTCACTAATCGAGAGAATGCATTTATTACTGGTTGTATATAAAAAAGAGGGAGTTACAAAATGGGATCGAATATTGAGCATATCTTTGTGTACTTATACGGAGAGGCATGAACATAGCGTTCCTTGCACCTGAATTTTTGCCGAACTGGGGAGGGGCGGGAACTTATGCAATTGAGCTTGTGAAATATCTTTCAAAAAAACATAATGTACATGTTATTACTCTGCGGAGGAAAATCGATAACGGATTTGCGTATAGTGATGAAAAAATCAAGGATTTTTTCAACAATAAAATCCATCTGCACACTGTTTCTGATGCCAATGATACCTTTCTTTATAATGCGACCTTCCAGTATTCATGTTTTAAGTGCCTCCCGAAAATCTGCAAGGATAATAAAATAGATATAGTTCATGCCGATGTTCCACACATGTCTGATGTGATGCTGAGATTAGTAAAATCAAATAAGAACATGGTAACTACAGTGCATACCACTATCGAAGGGCATAAACAGGGGATTCTGGCATCAGGTCTTGATTTCTGGAATATGGATGCTTCTGAAAAGTACACTCTTGCCCTTTTCCCGATGCTCAAGCTTATCCAGAGATTGTATTTGAAAAGATCTCCGACAATAATAACGGTTTCGAACTGGATGAAAAAGCTGCTTGAGCAGAACTATGGAATTAATAGTATAAATGTAATATATAATGGGGTAGATACTCAACTGTTCTCACCGAAGATAAAAAGAAATTCGGTTAAAGGCCTTGATACAAATAAGCCGATTGTACTTTTCTCATCAAGGTTGACGGTTGCAAAAGGAGCGCATTACCTGATTAAAGCGATTCCGGAGATCATCAAAGAGAACAGGGATGTGCATTTTGTATTCTCCGGTGCCGGGGCCAGGGAACCGTGGATAAATATCCTTGAAAAAGAGGGTGTGAACCGGGAATATTATAGCTTTTTAGGTTATCTGGATTATTCCGAACTGGCGGGATTATACGCACAAGCAAGCGTGTTTGTTGTCCCGAGCCTTTATGAAAACCTTCCTATACGGATACTCGAAGCAATGAGCAGCCAGAAAGCTGTTGTAGCTACTAATATATGTGCCATCCCGGAAGCTATAACTCATGAAAAAAACGGCGTTCTTATACCACCCGGGGATTCAGGGGCAATAGTAGAAAGTATAACTGACCTGCTTCTGGACAAAGCCTATTCGGAGAAACTGGCAGTGAATGCAAGAAAAACCGTGCTTGAGAAATTTAGCTGGGAGAAGATAGGTAAGGAGACGGAGAGAGTATATGAAGATGTTATGCAGCTTTCTTAGCAACCGGGGGTTTTATGAGATTACCCACTGATGCCATTATTGCGGTCACTTATAAATGTAATAGTAAATGTGTGATGTGCGACATCTGGAAGAAGCCTGCCTGTGAGGAAATAGAGCCCCGGTTATATGCAAAATTGCCAGGTTCACTTAAGTATATCAATATATCCGGAGGCGAACCTTTCCTGAGAAAAAATCTTCCGGAGGTAATTGCCGTCTTAAGTAAAACCTGTAATGAACCGAGAATAGGGATTTCTACAAATGGCCTGTTCACTGATAGAATAAAAGAACATATGGAAACAATACTCTCAAATAGTATAAGAAATGTGAGCGTAAATGTTTCCATCCACGGGATAGGGAAGTTCCATGACGCTGTAGAATGTATAAAAAACGCATTTGATAGAGCGATCGATACGGTACATGTCTTAAAAGAAATAGGCGTCAAGGATATAGGGATTGCTTACACTGCTACCAATCATAATATCAGCCAGCTCTCTAATGTCATAGAGCTGGCAAAGGAATTAGATGTCCAGTATACTTTTTGCGGGATAGCGCACAGTTCCGAATTAATGTTTAAGTCGACTAATGAACCTATAGCAGACCTGGAAGAGCTGCATACTCAGCTTGAGAAGCTGACAAAAAACCATTTAAAATCATTTTATCCAAGGGACTGGTTCAGGGCTTATATAGACAGCGGCAATTATTATTATGCTAAAACAGGAAAACGAAAAATCCAATGTGGCGCCGGAACTGATTTTTTCTTTATGACCCCTGATGGAGATGTTCACCCGGATAACGTATTAAACTGGAATTTCGGAAATATAACGAACCGGGCATTCGATGAAATATGGAATTCCAGGGAAGCCAATGAATTCAGGGATAAAGTAAATATCAATAACTGTCCACATCCGTGCTGGATGCTTTGTACGGTATTTCCGCATATGAGGCACAACGCGTTAAACTGTATAAAGTGGGTCCTGATAAATAAGTTTAAAGTTAATTCAGGTATGAACTTCAGTCCTGTTCAATAAAAAGACAGGTGAGCGATAAGTAAGAAAGGCTTAAATAACCAGACTTAGATATATTAGATACAGATATCACTTATAAGGGAGGAAAAATAACACCGAGTGGCTCAGGTTTAATTCCTTGAGTGTGACAGCTCATTGAATATTGAGTCTTATGGACAGGAAAGGATAGTGAAAAAAATCAGCGCAGTAAGACCTGCGCTTATTAAAAAAACGGGGCTGAAAATCAAAGAAGGCACTTCTTTGAAGGGGAAGGAAGAATGGGAATTCCAATCTTAGCTAATTCAGTGACGGTTATAGAAACCTGAATGTAATAATTAAAAATATATAAATAATTATATAATTAAAAAAACGAAAAGAAAAAAACTGATATTTGCACAAGGGATGGTATTCATGAAGAATGAAATAAGAACAATATTAGTATCCCCGCATTCGGACGACATCGCATTTTCCTTAGGGGGCACTTTATTACAGGATTTTTTCCGTGGGCCGTCTTTGATGGTGACTATATTTACAAAATCTAATTTCTCGCCATGTATTAAAATACCTGGCTCTGAAAAAATATCAAAAATAAGGCATTTAGAGGATGTTGAATTCGCTGATAGGCTGGAGATTAAATTCCAGAGTTTCGGTTTCTCGGAACCGCCACTCAGAGGGTATTCACGCCGGGATATATTTGCAAACAATGATCCTGCTTCAGACCCCATATATACAAAAGTATATCATGCTTTATCAAAACTAATAAAATCATCTGAATGCGAATTGATAGTATCGCCTATGGGTCTTGGGAACCATATCGACCATATTATTACATGTAATGTTTGCTGCAGGATTGCCAGGGAAAATAATATAAGAATTGTTTTTTATGAAGATCTTCACTACGCATCACAGTTAACTTTTAAGCAAATAAAAGTAAGAGCGAACTCTATCAGTCCGGATCTCCAGCCATGGAGAATTAATATTACACCTGAATTTAATCATAAAATTGAGAATATAAAATTATATAAGACACAGGCAAGAAGGATTTTCCAGACCATGATCAAGTCGCATGCTTTGCGTCTTGGCATAGAGAATAAAAGTTTGAGAGAACTGGTAGTGCCAGACAACTTATTCAAGTACTTATTATTTTTGTTTACCAACAAATGCGTACAAATCCCATTATATGAGCGTATATGGCATACGGGTATGGAGGGGCAGGATGAACATAGCGCTAATAGCACCTGAATTCCTGCCGAACTGGGGAGGAGCGGGAACATACACAATTGAGCTTGCGAAATATCTTTCAAAAAAACATAATGTGCATGTTATAAGTTTGAGGAGAAAAATAGATAACGGGTCTGTGTATAGTGATGAAAAGATCCTTGATTTTTTTGACAATAAGATCCATCTGCATATCATTTCCGATGCCAATGATACTTTTCTTTATAATGCGGCCTTCCAGTATTCATGTTTTAAGCGCCTTCCGAAGATTTGCAGGGATAATAAAATAGATATTATCCATGCCGATGTTCCACACATGTCTGATGTGATATTGAGATTGATAAAATCAAATAAGAACATGGTGACCACAGTACACACCGTAATTGAAGGACATAAACAGGGGATTCTGGCGTCAGGTCTTGATTTCCAGAATATGGACGCTTCCGAGAGATACACACTTGGACTTTTTCCTATATTGAAGCTTATTCAGACACTCTATTTGAAAAGGTCCCCGACAATAATAACGGTCTCGAACTGGATGAAGAGGTTACTGGAGCAGAACTACGGGATAAAGGGAATAAATATGATCCATAACGGAATAGATCATGAGCTATTTTCACCGGAGAAAAAAAACCATGCGGTAGAAGGGCTTGATACAAATAAACCTGTTGTGCTCTTTTCAGGAAGGTTCATTGCATTAAAGGGAATCAATATTTTGATAAAAGCTATGCGGCAGGTTATCAGTGAAACAAAAGATGTTCATTTCGCTTTTGCCGGGCCGGAAGCAAATATGAAGTGGGTAAGAATGTTCGAGCATGAAGGCATCCCGTCGCATCGTTATTCTTTCTTAGGATATATTCCGCATGCTGAAATGCCAGAAATATATTCAAACTCATCGATTTTTGTTCTTCCGAGTTTAATAGAAAGTTTTCCTTTTAGTATCCTTGAAGCAATGAGTTCCGGATCTGCCGTTATAGCATCCAACGTCGGAGGAGTTCCTGAGATCATAGATGATGAAGTTGACGGGCTGCTGGTACAACCCGGTAACCCGGAAATATTAGCAAAAAAAATATTATATTTATTGGACAATGAGTCCGAAACAAAAAAGCTGTCAAAAAACGCCCGTGAAAAAATATTGAGGGAATTTACATCTGAAATTATGTCTAACAGGACAGAGAAAATTTACGAACAAATATTAAAAGAGGAGATAATATGAAAGTGCTATTGGTGAACCCACCCAGGTTTAATAAGTTATCTGTTATCAGGGAAGAGAGGTGTGAGATTCTAGAGAAGAACTCTGTTCTTCCTCCGTACAGTCTGCTCCAGGTAGCATCTCTTTTGCGAAAAAGAGGACATGAAGTCAGCCTTATCGATGCTAATGGGGAGAATATCAATTACCCGGCTCTTGAAAAGATGGTTTCAGGGATGAGCTACGGGGCGGTTATTTTCAGATTTATTTCTGCAACATTTGACTGGGATATGCAGACCGCAACAATCTCAAAGAAGTACTCCGATGCCCCGACGATTGGCATCTGCTGGACTCTTGGCAGTTCTGCGAAGACCGTCCTGAACGAGGCGAAAAATCTTGATATTTACTTAAGGAATGAATACGAGGTAGTAGCGCCGGAACTTATTGACAGGCTCTCTGCCGGGGATAAGCTTTCAGACGTGGCTGGTATTGCATACCGCCATGAAGGGGAAATAAAAGTGAACAGGGATGCATCTCCTATACAAAATTATGACGACATACCTCTACCTGCGTATGATTTACTGAAATCCTTTAATCCTTATTATGCAGACACTAAACACGGCCAGCCTTTCACGATAATGTATACGAGCAAGGGCTGTCCCAACTCCTGCATATACTGTACGATGGCTAATACGAAATGGAAAGCAAGGTCTGCTGAGAGCGTGATTGAGGAGCTGCGGCACCTTAAGCAGAATTACAACATTAAAACCATAATGTTTTTTGATGAGGCTTTCACTATAAACAGAAAACGGGTTGAGAAGATTACCCAGGCAATTATAGACGAAAGGCTGGACATCAAATGGTATTGTAATTCCAGGGTTGATCGTATAGACAGGGATCTTCTTAAAAAAATGAAGCAGGCAGGATGTAAAGCGGTTTGCATGGGAATAGAATCCGGGAGCCAGAAAGTTATAGCCGGGGCTGATAAAAGAATATCTGTTGAAAAATCGGCTGAAGCAATAAAAATGGTCAAGGATGCGGGAATTAAAGTCTACTGCAGTTTTATTTTCGGATTACCGGGTGAAAACCGGGATACTATTAATGAAACGATCGAGTTTATCAAGAGAACTCTTCCCACAGGCGGTGAATTCAACATTGCGACGCCCTATCCTGGAACAAAGCTGTATGAGATTGCCATGGAAAAAGGATGGATAACAGGACAGTACGATTTCAGAAGAATGAACCAGAATAAATCAATAATGAGAACAGAGGAATTAACCACTGAAGAGATCGATAGGGCAAGAAAACAGGCACATTATGCGCTGTTTCTGAATCCCAGGTGGTGGGCTCAGAACATTGGATACGTTATCAAGAATCCGGAAGATTTTAATCTTGCCAGTAAATACGCTATCGGCGCATTAAAAATAGCCTTAGCACATTAAAGGATGGAAACAGATGGAGACAAAAACCTTTTTAATGACATCTTCTTACTACCCCCCTCACCACATAGGAGGAGACGCTACCCACGTTAAATATCTCTCAGAAGAACTGGTGAAGCTCGGGCACGAAGTGCATGTGATGTTCAGCCTTGATGCCTACAGGTATAAAAAACCGGATTTCAAAGGATCTTTAAAAGAAACAGAAGAAGTAAATGGTGTTTTTCTTCATCCGCTGCAATCGCCTTTAGGAAAAACCGACCTTTATATTACGTATCTCCTGGGAAGATCGGCTTATGTTAAAAAGAATTTTGAGCGGCTTTTAGGCGAATTCAAACCCGATGTTGTCCACCACCACAACATCTTCTTTCTCGGGTACGATCTCCTGAAAAAGCAGGGAAGCTATACCAATCTTTACACCGCCCATGATTACTGGTTGATCTGCCAGAGGTTCGATTTGATGAGGTACGGCAAGAACGAGTGTACTCATAAAGACTGTCTTACGTGTACCTTCATGTCAAAAAGGTTACCTCAGACATGGCGGAGAAGCAAAGGATTCAGGGAAGCAGTAAAAGATATTGATACTATTATTGCTCCAAGTAACTTTATGGAAAAAAAGCTCTCAGAAGGACTTCCTGTAAAGGCAAATATCGTACATATCCCCAACTTCGTCCCTTCTTTACCCGGTGACATAAAAAGCTCCGGCTATTCAAACTATTTTTTATACGTCGGGGTTCTTAATAAGCATAAGGGGATCTGCAACCTGTTAAAAATATTCAAAGAACACGGCAGGGAGATAGATGCAAAGCTTATAATCGCCGGAAAAGGCAGCCTCAAGGAGAAAATCGTAGATTATATAGCCAGAAACAAATTGGGAGATAAAGTTATAGTTCTGGGCTGGGTGAGTGATGAGATGCTCTGGTCGCTTTATAATGATGCTCTGGCGCTTGTGGTTCCCTCAATATGGCCTGAGAACAATCCCATTGTTGCTCTTGAGGCGATGTCGGTAGGCACTCCCGTGACAGGGACGGATGCAGGTGGGATCAGGGAAATCATTGAGAAGATCGATAAAAATCTCATTTTTAAGGAAAACGGATTGGAGAAGATTGAGACGCTTTTGCATAATAAGAATTTTTATTCTAAGGAGAAAATCAAGCAGGTCTATACCAGGTGGTATTCTTTGGAAGGGTATCTGAGAGAATATGAAAAAGCATTCTGATACTGTTCATAAATTTTATTTTTAGGTCGTGATTTATGCCAGAAAAAATAATAACTGAAAATAGTCACAAAACGCATGAGGAACTTAAAAATTTGCAGCCGGAAGATAAGTTTAATCATATAGAGTCCCTGTTCTCTTCTCCTCTGGATTCAAAAATCTATATATTTTTTGCCGTAACAGGTGTAATATTTTTGTTTTATAGTATCTGGCAAATAAAACCTGTCGTAGTGGATATAAACGATTTTCTTGGATTGTTATCTCACCTGACCTTAGCATACTGGATCGGATACGCACTGGTGGTATTGTTCTCTATCAGGCTATATTTAGACAAAAAAATAAAACATGATATCATATATTTAATGTACCTGGTTATTATCGGACTATTCCTTTTTAGTGTGCCGATATTTGCAGAAGATAATGCACGATTTGCCTGGTCCTATTACCCTGCAGGAGAAGTTAAGACGGTTCTGGAAACAAAGTACATAGATTCTGGATCAGATTATCCTCTAATGACTTATCGTTCCTGGCCGGCCATGCATCTTATTTCCGCATTTATTTTGTATCTTACAGACATTAAAATAGAAAATTTACTAAAATATATGCCGTTATTCTGGGTAATCTCAGTTGTCTTAATTACCTTCAGTATCGGAAAACGCCTCAGATTGTTATCGAGCCAATCTTTTATGGCGTCTTTTCTTATTCTTGCATCGCTCTGGACAGGTCTTTACTATTACGGGCCCCCGTCCCTTGCATACCTATTATATATGTTATTATTTATGTTTATAGTTATATTCAATAAATTTAGCCTTAATGTGCCCCCGGCAGAAGCTCTTAAGCATGAATATATTGATTTCATAAAAGATAAAATCATAAACATAATGCTGATATCCATGGCCTTCATTGCCCTGGTAATAACACATGTATTAACTCCTATTGCGGTGATTTCTTCGTTTATATTCTCATCACCGTTTATTCAAACGTTCCGTAAAAAACGTATTAGATTTATAATAGTTTTCTTAATTTTATTTATTGCCTGGTACGTCTATCTTGCACCGGTTATGTTTGAAACCGGTATAAAAGAGTTCGTAACACAAGCTATGCAACTTGATTTTTTGAGTTTTTTTAAAACCGAAAAGTATAGTCCGGGTGAGTTTTTAACACGATGGATAGTACATTACAGCCGTCTTTTCTTCCTGGGAATATACGCTATTGCCATGATTGTTGCGTATGCTTTTTATATGACCGGCAGAACTAAAAGGGAAAATATAGAACTGACTAAAATTTGTTTTTTCTGGCTCGCTGGCGTTTTAGCACTTTTTGCACTTAAGTACGGCCGGAATGAAATAGATGACAGGATTTTTCTATTTTCATTATTGCCAATGGTGTATATCATAACTTTCACATTTGATAGGAGAATCCTTGCCATCCTGGCAATTTTGCTTATACTTTTTCACATGCCGGCACATTACGGGACTGAAAGTTTTGATTCGGTACGCACGACAGAACTCAGCGGTGCGAAGTTTTTTACAACAAACGCAGTATTTGATAACAGGGAAACGTATTTTTCTATGTGGGATACGTTCATAGATTACTATAATCCTGAGATGATTAAAGTACTCTACTGGACAATGCCAGTCGCGGATAAACCAGATCCCTCAAGAATCGGTAATGCAACTTATATAATAAATAGTGATGGAAGCCATAATTTTATATCGTATTCTTTTGGTTCTGACCCACTCAAAGAATGGATACAGTTGAATCAGGGAAAATTAAGTTTGTTTTATAATAATGGGTTCTACCAAATATATAAAAATAAACAATAATGCACTCTTTTATGTAAGTTTGTAAAGAATGTTGCTCTTAGAGCCTATCCGAAAAGTTAAAACTACAGAGAAGCACAGATATTTTTAAACACATCTCTGTGTTCTCTGTGCCTCAGTGGCAAATATCATCAAAGCCACAGAGACGCAGAGACACAGAGAGCTTTTTTCAATATACTTATCTGAGTCTCTGTAGTTCATTTGGAAATATACTATTGATTTTTCGGGCTCTTAATTAGATTTAACAACTAACTCGTACGAACTCACAACGAACTCATTGTTGAATCTTGTAACAAGTTTAAACGAACTCAGCCCGGCTAATCATCGAGTTCGTAGGGTTCTATAAGTTCGTTGTTTGTAACTAAAGAGATTGATCCCCAAAACTGATAACATATATTTATATCTCTTTCTTAAGTTAACAGCATCCAATTCACACACAACCGTTTTAACCATATACCGCATCATTGGGCTCAATGATATTTGAAAAAATCCCGACAGTTCCCACATCAGAAGAACTTCTTGATAAATCCTTCCGCCGCGCCGCGCGCGCAAAGCACGGAAAACGAATATTAGACCGCGCATCAAAACTCAAAGCCGAGGAATCCATGCTGCTCACGGCAGCCAATATACTCAGTGATAACCTCATAAACGCAGTCAAGAAATTTCCGAGCTTTGACCAGATGCCGCCATTTTACACGGAGCTTGCAGATATTCTTGTGGGTATAGAAGAAATGAAGATGAACCTTGCATCTGTGCAGTGGGCAGGCAATAAAATAAACGAAATGGCAAGAAGATATGTGGGAATGATGCGCGATGCCGAAGACGCTAAAGTTGTACGCAAGCAGGCGTTCGGCAGGATCTCTTCCATTGTGGACAGCATAGACGGGAACCTGCGCTTCCTTAATGATGCGCGGAACAAGCTTCGGAAGCTTCCGGATATCAGCGAAGCTCCGACAATAGTGGTCGCAGGTTATCCTAATGTCGGGAAATCCAGCTTCGTAGCGTTTGTCAGCAGCGCAAGACCTGAGATAGCATCGTATCCCTTTACCACAAAAGGGCTGGCAGTCGGGCATTTTACAAGGAACAAGATAAGATACCAGGTCATAGACACGCCTGGGCTGCTTGACCGCCCTCTTGAGGAGAGAAATGAAATAGAGCTTCAGGCGATATCTGCCCTGAAACATGTAGGAAAAGCGATTTTATATATGGTCGATCCTTCTGAAACATGCGGTTACACTCTTGAGAAACAGATGCATCTCCTGGAAGAGATAAAAAAAGAATTCGGGGTGCCGATACTGGTCGTGGCGAACAAGACCGATATTTCTGCGCCAGTCGAAGGCGCGGATATGAGTATGTCAACGCTTACCGGGGAGGGTGTGGATACCGTTCTGGATAGGCTTGTGGAGATGCTCAAAGTAAACCCCTGATTGCGGAAAATTATAACTTAGAACTATTACTTTCACCCCGCTCTCAGAAGCTTTATATTCTCACAGGTGAAAGTATAGTTTGCCTCTCAACTATAATAAAATCAAACAAGAGGCTTGAGGAAAGATATGAACGAAATAGCAACAAAGATAGAAGCCCGATTTTCAGAACTGGGCGTTAAAGTACAGCCAAGCGAGATCGAAACACGGTTGGACCAGTTGATAAATAAATACAAGGTCCCGCCCGAAGAAGCGCGCCGGAACGTCATCAACTATTTTCTAAAACAGCATAACATCCCAAAAACGGAATTTTTTGCACCAAAGGAAACAACCACCGTGAAAGTTTCGGAAATTAAAGAAGATGGGAAATGGGTAACACTGCGGGTGAAGGTTGTACAGCTATGGGATAGCAATCAAGAGGCAATCTCGCAAGCTGGGCTAATAGGAGATGAGTCAGGTACAATAAAATTCACAAAATGGAAAAAAGCGGCACTTCCTTCGATTGAAGAAGGTAAAAATTACCTATTCAAGAATGTCACCACCTCAGAGTGGCAAGGTCAGTTTAGCATCAAACTCAATCGGACTAGCGAGATTATTCCAATAAAAGAGGAGATAAACATTGAGATGCCGCAGGTTAAGGCATCCGATATTAAGGAAGATGGGAAATGGGTAACGCTACGAGCGAAGGTTGTACAGTTATGGGAGACGAACCATGAATCTGTTTCGCAGGTGGGATTGTTGGGAGACGAGTCAGGTACAATAAAATTTACAAAATGGAAAAAAGCGAACCTGCCGCAGGTTGAAGAAGGTAAAAGTTACCTGTTCAAGAATGTCACCACCTCAGAGTGGCAGGGTCAGTTCAGTATTAAGCTCAATAAGACAAGCGCTATAGAACCTATAAAAGAGGATATTGAGGTAGGCTCAACGCTGACTGAGTATAGAGGTGCCATCGTGGATATCCAGAGCGGCTCAGGCTTGATAAAAAGGTGCCCGGAGTGCAATAGGGCGCTGGTAAAAGGCGCATGTGGCGAGCACGGAAAGGTAGAAGGTATCTACGACCTGCGAGTAAAAGCTGTAATGGACGATGGAGAGAAGGTGCAGGACATCCTGCTGAACAGGGAAGTCACTGAAGCTCTTATCGGCATCACGATTCAAAAAGCCAAGGAGATGGCAACAGAGGCGCTTGACCAGTCTGTAGTGCTTGACCTGATAAAAAGCAAGCTTATCGGCAGGTATTTTATCGTCTCGGGAAAAAGGCTTGACAGGTTCATCCTGGTGGATACGATAAGCCAGGACGTCAATCCGATGGACGAGGATATCAAGAAGCTGCTGGCAACTGCTGCCCAGCAGGTCGCACAGGAGGCGTAATCATGGCAGAAGGCGGATTTATCAGGGAAGTAGCGCACCGCATATTCGCAGCAGAGTTCAAGGATGCAAACCTCCAGGCAAGAGAGGGAAGCGACCAGTATTCGCCCCAGTACCTCCTTACCCCAACGGGCGCCAAGTGCAACCGCGTCTTCATCGTCGGCACGCTGACAGAGAAGGAAGATATGGGAACAGAATCCGAGTTCTGGCGCGGGCGCATCGTCGATCCCACAGGCGCGTTCTTCGTGACTGCGGGACAGTACCAGCCCGAGGCTGCGCAGGTGCTTGCAAGAACAACGCCGCCTGAGTTCATAGCGGTAATAGGGAAGCCCAACACCTACACGACCAAGGAAGGGAACGTGATAACATCCATCAGGGCAGAGTCTTTACAGATAGTGGATGCAGCCACGCGGGACAGGTGGGTTGTGGATACTGCAAAGCACACCATGGCGCGCCTTGAGAAGCTGAAGGGCAATGAGCCTGATGCTGTTAAGGCGAAGGAGCATTACTCTACGAATGTGGAGAATTATAAGGCGATGGTGGCGACGGCGCTGGAGACGGTGAGGGCACGATAGTGCCCATCTTTTTACCCGGCTATTTTTGTGAATAGAGATGATAACGATGTCAGGTGCATTGAAATGCGAATCCTGCGGAAACAGCCCAGCATGCAGATTGAAAGATGATGGCTTTACCGATCTATGTCCAGTAAATAAACCAAAAAGAGTAATTGAAAACAAACAAAAATCCAAACAACAAATTGACTTGAATAAATCACATCCTGCCAAAAAAATACGAAAAGGTAAAAAAGAAAAAGAGAGCAAATTAGAAAAACAACGGATTTTAGAAGGTATGGAATGTTATAAAAATTAATAGAAGTATTAATATATTGGGGTGTTCTAGATTATATTATGGATTATGATAAAATTAAATTCGTCTTAAATACTTCACCATCATTTAAATTATTGACAAGTCCTCATGCAGCATTTATTTTGAGTTTTTTATATATTCGATTCAAAAAAGCCGAAAAAATCAGTATTCCCAACGCAGAATTAGTAGAAGTCCTAAGCGATTACTTGGAAGATTTAAGGAAAAACAATCTGGAAACATATCCTAAAACCGCCCAATGTTATATAGATGATTGGTGCGATGACGAACATGGCTTTTTGAGAAGATATCATGATACAAACAGTGATGATCCTGTTCTTGAATTGACTCCAGAGACTGAAAAAGTGTTCCAATGGCTTGAAGATATTGATAAAAAAGAATTTGTTGGTACTGAATCAAGATTCCTTAGAATTTTCCAAGAACTTCAAGATATTATTAATAAAAGTACAGAGGATCCAAAAGAAAGGCTAAGGATTGATGATTAAATAACATTCTCATTTCTGCATGGTGAACTTTAACAAAAGTGATATTAGTCTGTTCGTCCGAAATATCAGGCATGATACCCTATGACGTATCTGTAGAAC
>NZ_FZMP01000241.1 GCF_900196725.1 Candidatus Methanoperedens nitratireducens
AACTTCACCAGCGTGTGGACGTGCTCACTGAAAAAGATTAATAGCTTTGTGCCCGACATCAGCATCAGAGGCATCCTATCATTTCAACAATCAAAGGTATGGTTTTCCCGTGTAAGAGTTGCGAGAAGGAGATTCGCATTTAAGGAAATTAAATATCTCTGTAAATAGTGATGAGCTATTTCAATCATAAAGAGGAAGAAAGAGGAGGAATTGACAGAGTACATTAAAGTTCCTTTTGAGGGTTCTGTCAAGTCTACGTTTGCTGTGAATCCGTGTCAAAACTCGTTTGCTGGGTTGGTATTGTTAACTAATTCTTGATAAAAAAGAAAATTAATTCTTGATAAAAAAGAAAATTTAATCTAAGGAAGTCTATTGGTGTATCGGCGATAAACTTTAAGTTTCCTTTAACCAATCCATAAAGTATGCCAATTAGTGATGATGTGTTTAATCAAGGACAAAAGTATGTTGGACTTGCAAAAGAAATATTAGGTTTTTTATGTGAGGATAAAAAGAAAGCTTACACTATTGATGAGTTAACGGAGAATCTGCGCCCAAGTATAATTTCATCTTTAGGGGCAAGTGAGTTATACCTTAAGCCGTGGGCAAAAAATACACTCATCTATGCATTGCATAGTCAAACTTTTCAATTGGTCTTAGACGATTTGGTAAAAAATGATATGATTATAGCCAGATTTGTGAACAGAAATGTATATTATAAATGCAAATGAAAAATTAATGAGAACCATTATTTTCTCTGGCTCTCAGTGCTTTTTTGAATCATTCCCATCCATCGATTGCGCCCAAGCTTTAGGGTCAATACCTGCTGCCTGCGCTGGTGTTTTTCCATTCGAGGCTTGATGAGGTCTTATGTGGTTATAGAACGCCTTGAATCCTTTGTAAACTCTGTCGCTGTATCATCATTCTGTAATCCCTGCATAGTCTTGTTTCGCTCTCTGACCGTGTTCCTAAGAATACGTTCAAAACCTAACAATACTATCCAATCTGATAACATCAAACTATTAAGTATTGTATTTTAGCATGATGCCGAACAATTAGCAACCTTTACCTATGGTTGAGACCATATATGACAAGAATCATGAGGTATTATTGAATAGACGGATAAACAGCAATCAGCAGCCAGAAGAATTTACCAGAGTTCGCCTTCCGCAAAAAAGCGCGAGCGAAATTCTGGGGACTGTTGAAAGCCTTTTGGGGGCAAATAAACTGCGAGTAAGGTGCATGGATGGCGTGGTAAGGCTCACCCGCATTCCGGGTAAAATGAAGAAATCCACATGGATACGGGAAAGGGATGTGGTCATAGTAGTACCATGGTCTTTCCAGAATGAAAAAGCTGATGTAGTCTGGAAATACAGCGGTCCTCAGGTCAACTGGCTTGAGCGAAAAGGATTTTTGAAAAGCTAATGTTATGGTATGATCAGCGATAAGAAGCTCAGTCGCATGGATGAGCGGGTCGATGAACTCCGCATGCGGATCAAGGATTCAAGCCAGAGAGCTGTTTTAAATGATGTCTTTGATGACGCCACATTGATGGCTCTCTATGAACTTTCCAAGAATGGGCATATCGATGCGCTCGGCGGCTCGTTCAAAACGGGAAAGGAAGCAAACCTTTTCCATGCCATCTCAAAACGGGACGGCGAAATCGCAGTAAAGATTTATCTTATATCCACTGCGAACTTCAATGCAATGAAAGAATATATCCTGGGCGACCCGAGATTTACCGGCATAAAACACTCAAGAAAAGATATTATCCTTGCCTGGACAAGAAAAGAATTCAAGAACTTAAAGCGTGCGGAGGATGCAGGGGTAAGGGTGCCAAAACCGTATGTCACAAAGAGGAACATCCTGTTAATGGAGTTCGTTGGAAAGGATGGTGTTCCTATGCCCCAGCTCAAGGATGTGAAGCTCACCAGGGAGGAAGCATTGCATATTTTAAACAGGATCATTGAATATATGTGCCTTTTGTATTCAAAAGCAAGACTTGTTCATGCCGATCTGAGCGAATATAATATATTAGTGGATGTGGATACTATGGAGCCTGTAATTATAGATATGGGTCAGTCCATTATGACAGACCATTTCAATGCAGATACATACCTGCAGCGAGACGTAGCCAATATCGCGCGGTTCTTCGGGAAATTAAATATCCCTGTAAATAGTGATGAGGTTATTTCAATAATAAAGAGAAAGAAGGAGGAAGGAAAATGACAGAGTACAGTCAGTGACCCCGGGCTGAAGGCGCCGGGGCATCAAGAGAAGGCTCAAAGGTTTAGCATTTCAGGTAGTTTTCTGGGATTTAATATTTTTTCAGGCGCAAAACTCAAGTTAGATCTCAGAGTTATATCAAAAAAGAAATAGAGGTTACTGATTGTTTTTACAGTGGACAGAAACGACATAGTCTGGCAGGAAGAGCAGATAGCTACTTTAGATATAATGATTAGTCGTAAATAGTACTGATATTATAAAAAAAATATATATGAAAGTTATTACTATATATATGATGGTGTTCATTGGTATATATACCTGAGATGTTAAGTTATGGGGTTGTAAGTATTTGAGCCCAAAATCAACAGAAACTTTTCTAATGGGTTCAAGAAAAAGACTCTGAATCAATTCAGGGGACTAAGCAGAAGGTGAATTAAATGGAATTTAAAGAAATAAATGTACCTGAGGGTATCTTCCAGCAAATTGGTGAAGGGCCATTTGCTGACATCACAGTTGATGCTGGAGATGGAGATCATATCTATCCCAAAGCCAACCCCGATGTGTTATATGAAAATACTCTTGAGGATATAGAGAAGATGCTGGGACAGGTTCCTGGTTTCATGAAACTTCTTCCCAAAAAAGTACTCATCCATAACTGGTCTTCATGGAAAAGGGTTGAGGAAATAAACATGGAAAGAGCGAGATACCTGCTAAATACAGACGAAATGTTAGAAGAAATGCTGAGCGGAACACAGGGGTAGGTTGGTGACACATGAATATATTTGATGT
>NZ_FZMP01000025.1 GCF_900196725.1 Candidatus Methanoperedens nitratireducens
ATGAGTGGAAGAGCCTCATTGTTGAAAAAACAAGTATCTCCTTCCAAACATTGGGATAATATTTCTTCAACAATCCAACAATGGTTGAAGATATCGAATTGACAAAGCATGAAGCTCCAAATTCTTTGACAGTAATCTCGTTTAGTCCTTCAATTATTCTTTCTTGTTTCGGTTTAACTATTCCGTCTGTCTCCATCATTCTAAAAATATACCTGTTGACTATTAATCTTTTGTAATTCTATTGAGAACTACATCATGCGGCTGCTCCCCGGGGATAGCGCTTTCATGGCTTGAAATCCTGTAACGCGTATATTCTACGATAACGGTCTGCGTAATAACAAATAATATCGGACCGAGAAGCAATCCTTTTGCGCCAAAAATAATAGGACCTGAAAAAAAGCCAAGAAGTATTGTAAGTGCGTTTACTCCTGATGTCTTAGCGCCAAGATACGGCTGTAAAATAAACGGCATAAATAGTGTAAGTATGGCCACGCCAAAAATCATGATGCCTGCGGCTGCAAAGATATTTCCTGTATAGTACATATACGCCGAAACCGGGACATAGACCATCCACACCCCAAGAATCGGAAGGAAGCTGAATAATCCGGTAAGGATGGAGAGAAGAAGTGCATAAGGTGCTCCAAAAATAGAATATACGATAAAAGAGACTGCGGTCACTATAACAGACATAGTTATGTAGGATAAGAAAAGCACGTCAAAGCTCATTTTGAGCCCTCTTTGAATGCTTGATAAAAAGTGTTCATCCTCCGGCGAAAGGGATGCTGCATAAGCTTTAACGTGGTCTATAATTTTGTGCCAGTTATGCATGAAATGATATGTTGCATATAAATAAATTACAAAGCTGAGAAGAAAAAAAGGAATACTTGCGACAAAATCCATAGCAAGGCCGATTGTAAATTCTGTAGTTCTGGAGGTTATATCCTGGGCGCTGAGAAAATACTCTGCGTAAGCTCCAAGTCCCGCTTCTGCAATGGCATCTGAGATAGCCTTAATGACGGCATTTAGTTGGTATCCGAACCCCGTTATATCCTGTAAAAACAGCGCGATATTTGACGATAAGTACGAAACAGCAAATATTATCGGAAGTCCGATTATGATTACCAGAATACTGAGAGCCATATGATAGGAACGCGTGCGAACTTTAAGCCATTCAACTACCGGCATGAAGACATAGGCAGTTATTATTGAAAGTATGAGAGGGGTTATAAACGGGTATATCAATATCCCGACAACGACAACGGCAGCAAGGAAAATAAACGGATGGGAGCTGGCGCCATTAGAAATTTTTTGATATTCCGGCATATGTCACCGATTTATTGTACAAGGATAGATTTATACTTTGGCGGGTACAAGAGGAGCCGATCTTAAAAATCAGAATCTCCCACTGTAACTTCACCGAGGCGGTCAGCGATGCCCTGTTTATTCACAACAGCCCCATCCCCTATCAGGCGGAGAGGCGGGATTTTGACATCCTTTACCAGCACCATGTGAAGAATAACGCAATCATCTCCCAGCGTGGCGTTAAAAACCACCGAGCTGAACCCAATAAAGCAGTTATCGCCCAAAGTACATGGTCCGTGCACGATACAGCCGTGCGCCAGCGAAGTATTTTTACCTGCGTTTACCGCTGAACATTACTACATTGTCCTGTATATTGCAGCCACTGCCGATTCTGATACATACGCCGTATCGCTTACCCTGGGCATCCCTCCAGGTGGCTTTTTAACCAGCGTAATATCAGGCAGTAAATGCAGGATAGTGCATATCGCTAGAGAGCTTTCCGGTGGCGAGAAGCAGCGCGTTGTACTTGCAAGGCAGCTTGTGAAAGACCCAATTCTGTTATTAGCGGATGAACCCACCGGAACTCTTGATCCTCAGACCGCTGAGGTTGTTCACGAAGTTATCTTAGGTGCAACCCGTAATTACAGGATGTCGCTTATTATCACTTGGATTGATATGACACAACTGGGTGCTGATAAGAAGGAAAGAGCTACCAGGTATATTGGTGTGCTCCACCAGGAGTACAGTCTCTATCCTCACAGTACCGTGCTTGATAACCTGACAGAATCCATCAGTCTTGAATTACCTCCCGGGCTTGGCAGGAGAAAAGCGATCCAGACATTGATGGCTGTAGGTTTTACAGAAAAGAAGGCAAACGAAATCCTTACCAGGATGCCTGATGAACTGAGCGTGGGGGAAAAACACAGAGCTGCAGACAGAAGTTGCAAAATCCATTCTCCGTGCCAGAAAAGAGCTTGGAGAGACCTTCATTATAGTATCGCATGATATGGACTTTGTTGCACAGGTATGCGACAGGGTAGCGCTGATGCACCTTGGTAGGATTGTGGAAATCGGGGATACGGCTGCTGTTTTATCAAGGATTGGTAAAAAGGAAGCTTTAATAGAAGCTGCTTCAGCAGAAGCTGGTTAATCCCTCTCATAGTCAGTATGCTGCCCGGAAACCATCAAGTACCCTTCATTATTTCCCGTAAATTTGTTATTTCTTTGAATTAGTGTTATTACGCTGCGCGGCTCTTTATATATAATGTAGTTATATTTAATTTTATTTCGTTAATATACGGTTTATTTGACATTATATTTTAAAATAAATGTAAAATCGAGTTTTATTTCTAATTTCAAGAAATTTATAATCTTTGATTTTTATACTTGCCTTGGGAGGGGATTATATCCATACTCTAGAACTTTTTACTTATTATACCGAAATTTTTATGGTTCATTAAGTTCATTAGATTGAAATAGAGTTGAAATAAGGTTGATTTAGGATTCAATGGCACCCAAAAATCAAATAAGCATAAGGTTGGATGAGGTACATCTGGACATTATTGATTCCCTGCAACCTTTTTATGGCAATAGCCGTCCAGAAGTGATAAGAAATCTTGTTATAAGATGGATAGAACAAAATATTGCAAGCGCAAATCTGGAAAAACTGAGAGAAATTGGCGCTATTAAGAAATGAGGTCTCAATGTATATACCCGAATGGGAGATAGAAAATGCAATTGTTTGGAATCCTGCTCTCGTCGAGATTTCTGGTAGACTTGAAAAACTTTCATTTATTGAAAACCAAAAATATTTGAAAAATACGGGAAGATATATCGATATACTTTTTAAAAGCGATGATAAGTTAGTTATTGTGGAAGTTAAGTGTATTTATATTGATGAGCCTGCAATCATATTTGATCAGGTCTTAGAATATAAAAAAGAATTATCATCAGAACTCGGGGTTCCAAAAGAAAAAATCGTTTGTAGCCTCGTTTCGCCTATGGGCTTTTCTGAGGAAGTGCTCAGTCTCTGTAATAATCTAGGGATTTTTACTAAAAAACTAGATGAAAACGAGATTATTTGTTCCACTCCAAAAAATAAACCAAAAGTTAAATCTAATATTCTTCCAGATCATATTAAAAGTGATTTAAAAATAGATAATAAATTTATGAAAATTTTGAGAAAACGTAATTCAAATTTTTCAAACCTTAAATTTACCAATGAATCTTCTAAGAATAAAGAGATAATTAATGAGATTGAAAGCATAAAAAAGCTTAAAAATGATGGTATACATGACGAATTAGCCAAAAAGAGGATAGGTGAAATCTTTACAGAGATCAGTAAAAATGCACCAATTAGGGCTCATGAAGTTAATACAAATAGTGATGGAAGGTTAGTAGATAATTATGATAAATGGTTCTGGCTATTTTATAGTGTAATGGATAGACGAAGTAACGCTGCTAATTTTGTTAAAGCCAAAGAAGCACTAGAAAAGAAAGATTTATTCAATCCATATAAAATTATAAAATTGATTGGAGAAAAAGATGAAAAAACTGCAATAAACAGAATTGCTTCGATTTTGGAGAACTCAAGATTCCCACTTATGCGGGATAGTACGATGGGAGACTTAGCATTTCCAAGAAGTATAGTCGAGGCAGCTAAGTTCATCAGCAAATATGATTACGATTTTGAAAGACTTTACGCGCATCATATCGATAATTCAAATGGAGATCCATATACTGCTTATAAAACTCTACGAAAAGACTTAGAGGAGAGTATATATGGAGTAGGTCCAAGAATTTCCAGCCAATTCATTAGAGGTATGGTTTTGAAAGGTTCATGGAATCTACCGCTAACAGACGATAAACTTTTGGAAATGTGCAAATTCAACATTAGGTTTGCAAGTAAAATGCGTCTTGGACTAATCGAGAATGAAAGTACATATTATTCCGATTTAGGTAGATTTGCAGAAGAATATCTTGGTGGTAACCGCGCGATAATTAGCCATGTGCTATGGTATGTTCGAAAAAGATATTGTGACAAAAAAATCATGTGCGATGAATGCAAGCTTGCAGGGTATTGCGGGTATTTTTTAAAAACATTACAAGATGAACCTGTTAAGAAAGATTTATCTTGGTTTGTATCATGATCACTCTAATTAATATTAATAGGTGATTACTGAAAGGAATGGACTTCTATATCGGATCTGGTGCAGCATTATTAGGCGTAATTTTAGTAGTGTTGGGTCACAGCACTTTATACTTTGAGCTAAAAGCAAGCATTAAAGGCGATACAAACTTAACCCTTAGCACGATGAAGTCTGCTTATACCTTGGTTATTGGCGGCTTGATTATAATCATTCTTGGACTGCTGTATTTGATGGGCATAATACCTTGGTACAATGTTTAAATGTGCAATAATTTGAAAGGGACTCTGAAGAGCTTCTCAGACACAAAGGATCGTTACCTCTGGAAAAATCGCCCCATGTTAAAATACGCTGTGCAGTACAACCACCTTGGCATTTAGGTAATAAAAGGCATTTTCTGCAACCAGTTATATTTTCGTACTTAAATGTTCTAAATTTTTGTAAAATCCCTGAGTTAAACCAAATATCTATCAAAGAGTTATCTTTTATACTTCCTGCCACATGATCCACGTTCTGCTTGAAGGCAGGACAAGGTACAACATCTCCATTAGGTCTGATTAAACATAGAGACTTTCCGGCTATGCATTCAGAACTTTCAGAATCACTGATAAAACAATTGAAAGGGTGGCCTATTCGAATTCTCGATTGTTGTTTTATTTTATTTAAAGCATAAAATAGTTCTTCACACTCCTGATGAGATAGTTCAAGTTTTTCACGATTTATGAGTCCTCTACCTTGAGGTACGAACCTCAGAATCGCAAATTCAGAAACACCTAATGTATTACTAATTTCAATGGCCTGTCCTATCTCTCTGAAATTTAGCTTGGTGGGCACAAAATGAATACCTGCCCAAAGTCCTGACGATATTACTGTTGAGATACTTTCTATTGCTTTATTATAACTGCCCTTCTGTCTAGTAATTAATTCGTGAGTTGTTGATTTTGATCCTTCAATATTGAATATGATTTTATCCAAGTATGACTCCTTCAAATCGTTTGATAACTTATTAGTTATAGAACCAAATTCACCATCCCTAGAGACCAAACCTGATGTATATAATCGAACTTCAAGCCCTTTTGTTTTGGCGTACCTGATAATTTTTAATATATCGGTGTGTTCCAATGGTTCACCCCCAGATATTTCTAAAATTTTACCCCCTAAATCGCTGAAATCACTAATTATTGATTTTATTTCATAAAATTCCAATCTCTTTTGAAGAGTATTATCATTTGAACAATGAATACATTGCATAGAGCAGGAGCTTATGATTTCTAAGCAAAGTTCTTTTAGAGCATTTTGTACCATTTAAATTCACCCTCTTATATTACTCCCGTAATTTTAGCTACTACCACTGCAATTGCAATAGCCATTATTATTTTAAGTTGCATCTCTAATCTATCTATTCTTGCTTTTAAGCGGACTGGAGAAACGCTATATCCAATTAATCCAGATACTAAATCGACTGTGATATTTTCAAACCCTTCTTTTCCATATCCTTTTAATACCGGTTCTTTTAATTTATCGTACATTATCATAAAAACAGGTTCTTTGTACTTTAATATAACTTTTTCAGGTCCAGCATTATAAACTGAAAACATTAACTTACCATAATATCCTGGGTCAACGTGGAATCCAGAGATATTGATAAGTCCATATTTTTTATAGCTATTCCTTAAAGATATTAATCCTAACAAATCATCGGGGACATAAATATACTCATAAGTTGTTAAAATAGCAAAATCTCCAGGCTCTATAACAATATAAGCATCTGTTTCTGATAATCGTTTTGGATATTTTTCTCTGCTGACAAAGAATTCATTACCAAGTCTTAAATCGTAATTAGCAGGTCGAAATCCTTTAATGTCCAATAAATTATATAAAATTGGCAATTTATTATTATCTGACATTTCTTGGCACCAGTTTTT
>NZ_FZMP01000216.1 GCF_900196725.1 Candidatus Methanoperedens nitratireducens
CTAGGTGCAAAATACAAGTGCGACCAGATTTTTGATTTTTCACCTTATCACCCTTGGTTTACAACCCAATTTTTTAAATGGAGCAAGGACTATATATAACTTTTCGTTTATATATTACAATCTCGTTAAAAATTTCAATGCCGTTAAAAATTTCAACGGCATTAAAAATTACAACGGCATTGAAATTTTTAATGGTATTGTAATTTTCGAGACGTTTGAAACATGAAACAGTCGTATAATTATCTTGACATTGTCACATTAGACTTACCGATAGCGAATTTAATTTATTTACGATATTGATGAATTCCACCAGCTGATATCGATTTGTTCTGAAATGTGACAATGTCAAGTTATCTAAGGCGTAAAATTTCAAAATAACTATAAACTCTCTATCTTCACCGAGCGCTCCTTATAATAATTGAAAAGCTCTTCTCCCCATAAAATAGCTGATTTATTAAAGCTTATTAAATCCTGCCTGGAATCAAAAACCCCGTTTTTAAAGAAAAGGGAAATAGAAAAAAAGACATCTGTTGCAATACATACGATATTGATGTCCTTTTCTGAAATATAGAGGCTCCCATTTTTAAAACTCAACCCGCGCGCAAGCTTGTCGTTGTATTCCTTTTCGAGTTTATCAAACGCTTTCCTTGTCAAAATCAGGGAAACCTCGGTTTCTCTCTCAAGCAGTTGTAAATAGAACTCAGGATAAACCGGGTGGACTATCGGGGATATCCCCATGATCTTCTTAGAGTTTATAATATTCTCAAGGGATTCTTTACTGGGTTCAAAAAGTTCTTCAGTACTGCTCTCGATTATACGGGTATCATAAAGCTCATTAATTCTCATGAGCAAATGGGATGGAATATCTCCAACGTCATGCTCCCGCCAGAATTCTTCGTGTTTTTCAACAGCTTCTACCGTTTTTACTAAAGATTCCAGATGTCCTGCTACAACCTGCCCGATTTCAGTAAGTGCGTACTGTTTACCCTCTTGCTTCACTAAATTCCGTTCCTCAAGTATCCTTATCTGAGGAAGCATTCCTGTAGACGTGAAACTCAGGGTACGTCTGAAATCCCCTAATGTTTTAGGACCATCCCGCAACAGCAAAAGAATCTTTTTTCTTTTATCTGATGTTGAAATAATGTTTAAAAGATCTGGCATAATTATAAACGTGGTGGTTTGCGTTTTTTCTCCCCAACCTGCTTGTTTATAGACCACCTGCTCCTTCTATGGAAGATGCAGTATATATTTCACACGGTTCATAATATTACAACCTGGTTAAAACATTGCAATGGCTTTGAAATTTTCATAAAATTTGGGAAAGTTTCTTTTAGGGATATAATTTAAATCAGAAGATTCACCTTTATGTGGCTGCTTTTCTCTTTACCTTCTCCACTTCCTTCAATATCGTATCGATCCCTCCCCTGATAAGCGCCTCGAACTTCTCACCCCGCATACTTGCCCGGTTCAGCGTCTCACCCAGGTCGATGGGAAGCGCAATATCCACCCAGTTGTCGCGCACCCTGTGAAGCAGAGGCGCCTGGAGTAGCTCCCGCGCTTTTTCATTCACAGAAGACGCTGTTTCATTATCCTTGAATTTCACTGGCACATGCAAAGTAAGCGATGCGATCTTACCGTCCTTGTCTTTTGGCGTGTACAGCCTTACTATCTCTTCGCCAAAGCGCCCGAAGAACTGGTCTGTGCCTTTGCCGAACCCTATTTTCTCTATCGCCGTTACTGCGCCCTTGGGAATATCATCCATGATGCAGCCGCACAGCGCGCTTGTTATCTCTTTTTCTTCCGTGCTCTCTGCGATGCGGATAAAGTCGTCAAGCGGAAAACCCAGCACGATCTCATCGTCCCTGTAGCCTGAGAACATCCTTGCGCCATTGCAAAGAAGAGAAAGGTTCACTTTTTTCTCCATATAAGGTATTGCTGTACACTCACCGCATACGGCGAATTCGCCCTTGAATTTAGCCTCAACAGGCCGCTTTTCATGCAACTGCGCCAGTATAGTCGAGATGCGCATTATCTTGCGCGGGTTTCCCACCACTATTACAACGTCAGGTTTTTTCTCAGTCCTCTCAAGCGGCGAGACGCTCACTAACTTCGTATTCGCAGGTTTTATCCTGGGATAGACCTCCCCGTACGAAGGCTCGGTAAAACCCAGCGCAAGCTCGGCGCTCGTGCATGTGAGTTCTTCTACACCGAAAACAAAACTCTCACCGTACACTGCGCTTCTCCTTACCATTTCGCAAAAGCGCATAGGCTGACTGGCGGATTTTTGCTCCGTGTTCTCGTTCATGATCCTGACCGCCACCGGCGAGGATGGCAGCTCAAAGAATTTCCTGAATTTAGTAGAAAGTTCTGCGTATTTCACAATACTCAATCCTCAACTCTTATTCCGTTCTCTTTTGCAATATCCCTGAACGCTTTAGCCACATACTCAACCTGTTCCTGCCTCAGACCATATGTGTTGATCTTAAAGTTCTTGCTCATTCCGGGATGAAGCCCGACTATCTTTCTCTTCTTTAGTTCGTGGTAGAGGAAATATCCCCTGCGCTTGTCCTTTTCGGCAATTTCGTGGAGGGGCAGGCTCTCGATGTTCATTAGTGTATGCTGTTTGGGTTTTGTGCCCATCTGGTGGAAACCCTCTATCTTCTCAAGCTCTTTGACGAAGTACTGCGCTTTCTTAACCTCATCATCCCAGTGCTTTACCCTCTCTACCACAGAGGGGAATGATGCCATGAGCGTGGCTACCGGCGCTCCGAACACCGGGGAGCAGCCAAAGAGCGCGACCTCTTTTTTCGTGAAGCCCCTGCCGCTCCAGTCGCCCCTGACCGTGGATTTATTGAACAGCTTGCTTGTCCACTCATAAGTAGTTGCAAGTATCCCTATCGGCGCAGACGCCGCCCAGCTCTTGTGCCCTGAGCCGCACAGGAAATCCACGTGCAACTTTTTGCCGTCAACGGGCATTATGCCGGATGAGTATGCGGTATTCAGCAGGAAAGGAACACCGTATTCCTTGCATATCCTGCCAACTTTTTCGGCATCCGCAACGTTCCCGTACCTGTAATCCACATGCGTGAGCACAGCCATCGAAGGAAGTTTCCCCGTCTTTTGCTCTACTTCCTCGAATTTCCTGGCATATCCGTCCACATCGATCTCGAACATGGGATAACCGTTATGCGGTACTTCAACGATATTCAGCCGGTTCGCCTCTGCCGCAAGATATGACGTGTAGTGCGCAAGCGCATCAAGCACCACCGTATCACCTGGTTCGCATACCATATGCATCGCCGCCCATTTCGCATGCCTGCAGCCTGCCGTGAACCTGACGTCGTCCATATTCAGGAACTCCGCTACATCGGATGTCAGATCGTGGACAGGCGGGTTATCCACAAGGTCAACCCTTGCCTCGAAGCAGTAATCGCACACAGAGTATCCGTCGCCGAACTCAAGAAGTGCTTTGCGCGCCTCAGCTGTCAGCACCCCGCCGCGCTGGATGGGGTGTACGTTGACGTAGGTATCGGAGACGCCTCTTGTGACATTTTTATATTTTTTAAGATCGTCCATGCTTTGCTCTCACGCGTTGAAAATCATGCTCAAAGAGTTCCTGAATGAACTTAAAATTAATGGAAAGGGCAATTATGAAGATTATACAAATGATAAAGTTAAGAATTAGTAGAAATATCAGAATTACGCACATTAAAAATGTACAATATAGATGTATGAAAAGCCATTTAATAATTCTCGCTTTAATTGCAATTGCTCTTATCAGTGGTTGTGTTCAGCAGGGAACTACATCGGGATTGCCGGAGATTGAAGATACGAATGACAGAGTGATATCAGAAAGACTCATCGTTAAATTTGGATTTTTTTCAGGGATTCCTGAGAATTTCAAGGTAAGCCCTGATAGCGATAGGGTGGCGTATATTGCAAATGAAGGCAAAAAACAGTCCATGGTAATAGACGGGGAAGATAATATTCGATATGATGAGATCGATTTGGATGTCCCGGTATTCAGTCCTGACAGCAAAAGGACAGCTTATGCAGCAAAAGAAGGTGGAAAATGGTTCGTGGTAGTGGATGGAAAAGAGGGGAAAAGGTATGACAGCATCCTGAAAGACAGGTATACTCCTGTATTCAGTCCCGATAGCCAGAGGGTCACTTATTTAGCAAGGGAAGGTAAAGAATTATTTGTAGTAGCGGATGGGAAGGAGGAAAAGCATTATGACAACATCCTGAAGTACAGTCCCGTGTTCAGCCCTGATAGTATGAGAGTCGCCTACGGTGCCGAAGAGAACGGAACCTGGTTTGTAGTGGTTGATGGAAAAGAGAAGCAATATGGTGGCTCAGGGAGAGACATTCTTACCTTCAGCTCTTATAGCAAGCACGGGGGTGAGACGAATATGGCATACAAGGAAAATGAAGTGAACACCGGAGGTGGCATGCTGGCGGACAAAAAAGACGGATATGATAGTATTATAGAAGGCACTCTGACCTTTAGCCCGGAGGGCAGGCATGTGGTCTATGGTGTTTTTGACGGCAGCAGGCAGTTCGTGGTCGTGGATGAAAGAAGGGGAAAAGGATATGATTCTATTATCTTTACTGATAAAGGGGGAAATATTATCTTTGATTCACCGGATACTTTCCATTATCTTGCTTTAAAAGACGGAGGCATTTACTTAGTGTTAATGTCCACTGACCTCTTGGGGTAATATTTTAATAGGCAGAGATTAATTGAACATTAAAAATAA
>NZ_FZMP01000201.1 GCF_900196725.1 Candidatus Methanoperedens nitratireducens
CAGGCATTTTGATGAAGGGCATATTGATGTTTATGTTTTCGTTTGTTATCTTGCATATCTGACACTTGCTCTGTATAAACATCATCTTGGTACTAATGGTTGGGAAGGAGTCAAGGAGAGTCTGGATGAACTGGGAAGGATCAGAAAAACAACTCTTATCCTGGGATGGGAGAAGATTGACAAAATCACTGTTCTCACGAAGGAACAAAAAGAGATTATTGAAAAATTGGATTTGAAGGAAAAACTTCTTTTTGGGGTGTAGTCTATAAAACCCTGAATCTCAGGTTATAATGCCTCTGCTCAGCCTGCTTGTTCACAATGAACGATGAGCGCGAATCAGTAGATGGCATGACCTGGTTCACGATAACGCCGCCCACGGGAATCTGGAACGCTTTCACCCAGTAAATGAACCGTTCAACTACGGAGATGGGTAATGCAAGCGGCAGGGTGACGAAATAAAAAGCTGTAAGATCCGGGTTTGTAAGGAGCGCCCTTATAGCCTCTGTCTTGCGGCGGGATTCAAGGAGCCCCTGTATCATCGGGTCGCTGGCTTCTTTTTTCTCTTTCTTGAAGGAGAGCGTCTTTTTGAGACTCATGGCTTCTTCCCTGCTTTTTATCATCTTGCAGAGCCACATATCATACATCTTGCTCATGCCAAGGAGCCGGTACGTGTGTGCCACAGGCGCGGTATCAAAGACATAACAATCATATGTGTTCGCTAATATCACATCAACGACGTTATCGAACATTGCGGATTCCTCAAAGGCAGGGTTGGTAGTGGCAGCTTCAACAAAAGGCGCAGGGTCGATGGGAATATCTGCATATTTCAGGAAATCAAGAATTTTATCGCGGGTATTCTCGCGGTATTTTCCAACAGTTGCCGCAGTTTCTATTTCCAGTGCAAAGAGGTTGTTCGTTCCTTCGACCCGCGTCTCGCCCCTGCCTATGAACTGTTGCCCGAAGCAACTGGAGAGGCTGTGTACCGGGTTCGTGCTGCAAAGAAGCGTTTTCTTTCCAAGGGAGGCGAGATAGAGTGCAGTGGCTGCTGCCATCACAGTTTTCCCCACGCCGCCTTTTCCACCGAAAAACATGTACCTGGTTTTGCTTCCTGCCAGGGTTTCGGAAAATTTGCTCATGTCTCTCACCTGTACACGATAGCAGCTGTCTTCTCAAGCATCCCAAGCCCTTAGGCTCCCGGTCCATCATAGGGACTTCTGCTATGATTTTATCTGCGAACTTCTTATGTATTATCTCTATGTTCGCCTGCTGCATCCTGACCCTGCTTTTCAGGAATTCGGGCACATTCTCATCCTGTAGCAATTCCTGCGGATACACCTGATTCACGATAATCCCGGATAGCTCAATACCGAACTTCCTGAACTCCTGTATAGCTGTCTCAGTGTCCATTATCGCCATCTGCTCCGGGATTACCACATAGAATAAAGCCGTAGTTTCCCTGCCGCCTATAATCTTTGCCATGAAGCCAAGCCTGTTCTTGATATCCTGCAATTCTTCAAGTATCCCCGTACTTTCTGCTTCACCAGAATTTTTGCCTGATATCCTCTTTACCCGCTCATCCACATCCTGCGAGTCTTTTCTGATATCTACAACTTTGTTTATCCAGATATCAAGAAGAGATGCCATGGATAGGAAGCGTATGGCATGCCCGTGAGGCATCATATCGAAGATGTAGTAATCGTAGTTCCCCGCCATTATAAGTTCTATCATGCTGTCAAAAGTGGCACTTTCTGACATTGCGGGCTGCGCAGAAGCGCTCTTGATGTAATCATCAATCTCTTCAGGGACAGAGCCGTACATATCGGTTATCCTCTTCCTGACGCTCGCCTGGTACTCCGATACGACCCGGTCTGCATCTATCTCCAGCGCATACAGGTTATCGGCGAGCTTCACTTCTCCTTTCCCGAAGAGGTCGTACTCGAAAACATCTGTGAGCGACGCCTGCGGGTCTGTAGAGAACACTATAACCTTCTTGCCGCATGATGCAAGGTACCGCGCCGTGGTGGCTGAGAGCGTGGTCTTCCCAAGGCCTCCCTTGCCTGCAAAAAGCAGGTATCTCATGCCTGGGCGCTCAACAATGTCTTTTAGCTTCATCCTCCGAACATCCTGTCAGTTACATCGCGGTCGCGCAGCAGTGTCCGCTTCCAGGTCTTCACATGTGGAACGACATGAGGCAAAAGGCGCAGCGAATAATACGGAGGAAGGACTGGTATCCCCAGCATGTCACCCATTACTATCAGCATGAACAGGTTCTCCATATGCATTCGCGTGCGCAGCGAGTATGTCACCATGTCGTGGGCAGCCATGCCGTATACGAAGTCTTTAATTGCACTCTTTAATGAGGCAAAGCCCTTTTTTCCATCCTTCTCTCTATAATCCTTTTGCTCCATATTATAACATCCTTTAATTCGTAGATTTCGATGGTGGGGTGATCCTTTTTTCCTCTTTGATGGGACTTGTAGCATTTATTCGTCTCTGGAAAGCCCTGTATATATCCACACACATGATTAGCGCTGCGACTATCAATACAACGCCGATGAGCCCTGCTACGATGTTACCGGGAGATACCGGCGAAGCAAAACCTTTTGTCAGGGACTGGTAGCTCGCATATCCCAGTGCTGCTATGGTCGTCACTATCATGAAAACCCCGGGTATGCCAGAGATCATCCAGCCTTTTTTCGTATCAAGAAGCCAGAGTGTGATAATCATCAGCGCAAGACCCGCCATGAGCTGGTTTGATCCACCGAACAGTACCCAGATGTAAAACCATGTCCCTCCGAAGGTCGGGCTTGCCAGGATAAAAGTCACCGCCAGGAAGAGTATTGAAGCTATGTACTTATTCTGTAGCAGAGGCACCCTTTCTCCGCCTATCTCGCTGATCGTAAGCCTGCCAAGTCGTACCACAAGCATCATAACTGCCATTGCAAGAGCTATGAATATGAGTCCCACATACGCCGCGGCTGTCGGGCTTCCTCCAAGAAGCGACGCTGCTCCTTTGGTAAATATTGCATCTGCTGTAAGACCCTTGGTATCTGCTGCCGAGAGCGTAGCTACGATGGAGAGAGCCAGCAGGGCAAGCGCACCTTCGGCAAGCATGGAGCCGCCGGTGACTGGTGCAACATCACGCTCGTTCTCAATCTGCTTTGAAGTCGCAGAACTGCTTACAAGGCTATGCCAGCCGGAGACCGAGCCGCAGGCTATTGTCACGAACAGCAGCGGCCAGAGAGGCTTTGCGGCTGCACCTGTCATGCCTGCAAAGAAATCAGTATAGTCCGCCCTTACATAAGTGGGATTCCCTGCTATAAGCGAGATGACAAGCGCAATAAGCCCGAAGAACACCACATAGAAGAACATATATATCGTGGGCTGTGTGAATCTCCATATGGGAGTGAGGGCTGCGACAAGGCAGAGCAGCAGAAGAACAATGAGCCAGATGTTGACATCGGGAATAGAGACCGGCAAAGAAGCGCCTGAGAATATACCGGCGGCGATCAACACAACCCCCACAGCGGTCCCGATGAACGGGTTCAGTTTCATCTTATATATCATCAGTCCCACGAGTACTCCTGCAAGAAGCACGGCTGCCATGGGAACAATAGAGTTTATACTTGCCTTGAGCATCCCTGCGGCAAGGCTCGCGAACGCCGCCATGATAAGAATCAGGTAGAAGACCAGGAATATCATGAGTATGTTCCTTGTGCGTGGGCCTATTAATTCATATGAGAGAGGACCGAAGCTCTTGCCCTCATTCCTTAGCGAGATCATGCATGAGAAATAGTCCTGTACCCAGCCGATGAAGGCGTTACCGATGAGTATCCAGGCAAGCGCCGGAAGCCAGCCCCAGAGCATGGCTGCAGTGATGGCTCCTACCACAGGCGACAGACCTGCAATGCTCTTGAACTGGAAGCCGAAAAGCACGAACTTGTTAGTGGGGAAATACTCCAACACCATCCATATAGACGTTCGCAGGCGTAGCCCGTGAAGGGTCGCATTTCATCGTATTTCTGTCCACCTGTTTGATACGGTAATAATATATCAGGAAATATATCACGATACCACCAATCAATATTATGGCAGCATTTACCATTTTTACAATCCTCCTTTTCCAACACCACCCTTGGTGTCCAGCATAAGAACATCATCGTTATTTATTAAGGTTTCGCCAGGTTTTGCGATACTGTTAATTTAAGAAAGAGTTGTAATATATGTTATCAGTTTTAGGAATAATCTCGTTACAAACAACGAACTGGTACGAACTGGTACGAACTGGTACGAACTAGACGTTAGCCGGACAGAGTTCGTTTAAACATGTTACAAAATCCAACAGTGAGTTCGTTGTGAGTTCGTACAAGTTAGTTGTTAAATCTAATTAAGTTAACAGCATTGGTTTTGCCTGCCATGCCCACCTGTGTAATTTAGCTCATATGCGGCGCACCTGCAGGTATATACACCACATCCCCGCGGGAAATCTCCTGCTTTTCTTCCCCAATTGTCATGATGCCATATCCAGAGAGGACATAGTAAATTTCCTCAAAATCTATATGGTAATGGGATTGGATGCTCTCGCCGGCCGCAAGTAAAGTATCGTAAACTGCTGCGACATTCTGCGCTGTGTCCTGCAGGTCCAGGCCATTCTCTATCTGTTTTACGTACATGAGATGCGTTTGAACAATAAAGATAAACTATTAAAACTCTCCCTTTTTCTCTTTCACCTTCTGCACAAGCTCAAATATCTCATCTGCTTTATCCCCGGTAATACATAGAGTTACGGAGCCTTCCCCGCCGTTTGTACCGCCGGAGCCTATCGGGAAAACATCATCAGCGCCCAGCAGCGTGAGCGCCCCGACTTCGGTAATGACCTTACCTAACAGTGGCATCATACCCACTGGAAGTCCGGTTGCTTTACTTATGCGCTGAATACCTATTCTCTTTGAGATTTCAACTACAGAGTAGGGTATGGATTTTTCAAGACCGACAGGGATGACCAGATTCACTCCTCTTGCCATGACAATACCCATAAAACTCCCTGTTGTTCCGCCCACCGGATTTGCCACCATGACTCCAGCCACGCCCTGCGGGTCAAGGGCATTTGCTCCTTTTATAAGCACATCCTGAGCACCCATCTTCTCTATGATGCCTTCGGCACCCACTGGCTTCCCATCAAGCAGCGCGACCGCCGGCAGCCTCTTATCGTTCGGGACAACGGTTGTCGTCCCGTCAATGTAACCTGCCCCATACCTTGACGGGTCTATCTTATCTCCCGTAAGTTCCTCTGCCACATACGCATTGGTAGAGCCAAGAGCTATCAGTATTATCCCCTTTTTCATTGCCTGCTGGACTACCGGGAGTCTCTTTACTCCCATGGCTATGATCCGCTTCGATTCGCGGGGCGTCAAAGTTATCTGTACCTGTTTCATTTCTTTACCTCTTCAAATACTGAAGTAGAATTTGGCTTGAAAGAATAAATAAATATCCTGTTCTCTGGCTGTGGGACAGAATTAAGTGGGGTACAAGTTTAACAAATTATGCCGGACTCCAGTGCAGGTTAAAGCTGCACCAATCCGATCATCTCTTTTTTGTCCCACTTTCCATCCAAACCATCTCTTATCTGCTGAAAATCCTGATTCAGAGTTATTTCTGGGATAATATTGCTCAATGTACGGAATTGTATTATCCACAACCTCTTTCATTGTATCCTTCCATTTCCAGG
>NZ_FZMP01000017.1 GCF_900196725.1 Candidatus Methanoperedens nitratireducens
TATTAAGTATCGTATTTTAGGACAATGGGTAATTTTGAATCTGCCGGAACGACTATGATACTCATTTTGTCGTGCTTTTAACAAAGTGGTAATTAAATCTATAACAGATTTTACAAGAACAACTGATGCTGTACCAAACCCAAGATAAACAATAATTTCTGGCCCACTTTCATGGCATTCCAGAACAAACCTCACGTTGTTTTTATCTATTAGGACTGCTCCTTCATTTTTAACTGGTCCGCAAGGATAAATATACTCATTGACGGTGGCCCATGTTTCTTGCCAATGATTAAGGCAACAACATCCTCCATCGACGGGTTTGATTTTGATAGAGATATAATTCTCATAATCTAAAGGTGTATTCATCAAACCAATTGCTCTATCTATGCTTCTTTCAAGATTGGTATTCATACTATGTATAAATCTCCAAAATAAGTAAAATCAATTAAATCGTTATTTTTTTCCACAATTATCTTTTAGGATTATTAATTCTTCGATATTAAACTTTGTATTAGGGCCGCAACCCAAAATTTAAATAATATGACTAATACACTTAACATAAAATAGAAAGTAGGTTAACTGTACATGGCAAAAATTAGAGACGTACTTTTAGAGTCCAACACCTGGTGGAAAGAAGAATTAAAGCTCGAATACCATGAAAGAGAGATCCATAAGCAGATATCAAAATACCTTCCCCTGCCCCAGATAATCGCCCTTACAGGCTTGCGCCGGGTAGGGAAAACCACATTGATGCTTAAGATAGTCTTAGATTTCATCAAAAAGGGTTTTGATGCCCGGAACATAATTTACTTTTCATTCGATGAATTCAGGGAAATAGAAATCAGGGAAGTGATGAAAGAGTACGAGGCGTTGATGGAAAAAAATCTCAGGGAGGGCAAATATCTGCTCCTGCTCGATGAGATACAGAAGCTCACGAACTGGGAAGACCAGGTAAAAAGGATCTATGATACCTATGGGAAGAACATAAAAATAATTATCTCGGGCTCAGAATCGATGTTCATAAAAAAGAAATCAAAAGAAACACTATCCGGCAGGATATTTGAATTTAAGGTTGAAACCCTTTCGTTTAAAGAATTCCTTAGCTTTAAAGGTGTGAAATATGAACCTGTCGGGCTTTATGAAAAGGAACTGGCAAGGCTCTTTGAAGAATATATTCTATGCCAGGGTTTTCCTGAGCTTGTCGGGATTAAAGACAAATCGGTAATAAGAAAATATGTAAAAGAAGGCATTGTGGAAAAGGTAGTCTACAGGGACCTGCCGCAATTGTTTAAAATAAAAAATGTAGCTTTACTGGAATCACTGCTCGGAATAATTATGGAAGAGCCCGGGCAGCTTATAGAGATATCGGACTTAGCAAAAGAATTAAAACTCTCAAGACAAACGCTGTCCAATTATCTGGAATATCTGGAAGAGGCTTTCCTCATCAGAAAATTATACAATTACTCTAAAAACAAAAGAAAGACGGAGAGAAAGTTAAAAAAATATTACCCTGCAATACTTTCAG
This sequence comes from Candidatus Methanoperedens nitratireducens, assembly GCF_900196725.1. Lineage (GTDB taxonomy): Archaea > Halobacteriota > Methanosarcinia > Methanosarcinales > Methanoperedenaceae > Methanoperedens > Methanoperedens nitroreducens_A. Next base: position 1,526 of record NZ_FZMP01000017.1, read on the forward strand.
ACCTCATTTTTAAAGAGGACGACATTTCCATGTCAAAAGTCTTTGAATGGCTTATTGCATCCCGGTTAAACACCGGGTTCTTCTGGAGAGACCCCTATAAAAAAGAGGTAGATGTGGTCATTATGGACAAAAAGCCGATTCCGATAGAAATAAAATATGGAAAAATCGATACTACGGGTCTAATTGCATTTATGAAAAAGTTCAAAGTTACTGAAGGGTATATAGTTTCTCATGAAAAGGAAGAACAGTTGAAAATAGAGGATTTTACAATTAATGTCGTTCCAGCATTTAAATTCCTTTTAAGAGGAACGTGAAATCTCAAACTTAAAGGGGGACTATTTTCCAATCTTAATTTTCCCGGAATATTGCAAGCTTCAACCTGGCAAAATTCATTCGTGCTGCACCTATATGGAGATTTAAGCGAGAACCCCGGTCACTTGCCCGCTTTGAGTTTTTCAAGGTCGTTCGGATGCGCGAGCAGGTCATTGAAATAGAGCTTCTTGCCAGTTCGCGTCATGTATAAGCGAACCCACCAGAGCGTGGTAAGGGGAGGTATGATTAAAAAATTGATAATAAAACTGGCGAACTGCCAGATGATATCCAGAACGGGGATTCCTCTGAAAATCTCATCGAGTATCATCAGGACGATCAGAATAATGCCGGTAACAACCCACAGCAGGAACACATCGGACTTATGAGCTTTGAAAAATCCAAAACCTGCAGTTATACCATCCACGGGTCCGAGGTTCTCTATTACCAGGGCATAGCTGAAAACCGCCAGGAAAAGGCTTATGATCGCTATGTATATTGCCCATAAAAAAACCCCACCTGCCAGCACCAGAACCGCATCTGTATTATTTCCGGATAAAAGCTGATCAAGATTAACCCTTGTTGCGCCCGGGACGATGAACACGATGCCTGCCAGAGCCAGTAGTGTGACTAAAATTTCAGCCAGATAAAGATTTACGACGTTCTTTTTCCCGGCTTCTATCATGGCAGACAGGTCGGATTTCCCGGTCTCAGTGGCCTTTTGCGCCATACTGATAGCTCCTGCCATGAAGAATGACTGGAAGAACAGGAAAACCAGAAAATATACGATGACCAGTATAACAATCTCATAAAAATGCCGCGTTATGAGCGGAAGGAGAATGGCAGCGGCAGCTTGCGAAGTAGAGGCGCTCCCGATAGCGGACAGGGATGACCCGAACAGGTAAAAAAACCCGATACCAACCATGACGACAGCCAGAATGCCTGTTATAACCGCGTTAAGAATAAAAGGGATGACCAGAACGAGGTTCTTTGTGTACGTTTCAAAGCCGTTACTTATGATCTTACCGATGTCTTCCATTTTTATGCCCTTCTTATCTCACCTTTTGACGAGGTGATTATTTATTAATGTATCTTCAAGAAAAACGATTTCTATTTCAGGAATATAATCGCAAGCAGCATCAGTACTATCGCCACCACCATGAGTATCAGCGCGTACTTTTTATCTGTCCCGAAAACGATGGGTATCGGACCTATCAGTATCACGCCCCCGCATTTTACTTTCTTCTCCCCGGCCCCCTTCTCGGCGTCCCTCTCTTCGCTTTCCCGGGCAGAGCGCATCATGCTAAAGGCGATCAAAATGAATCCGAGTATTATTAGGAGTATCCCCGCTGCAATCAGGAAGCTCAAATCAGGCATTTCTCCTCCCGAGAATAAAGAACATCAGCATCAAAAGTAGTCCTATGACCATTGCGACCACTGTTATTTCAGGAGATGAGCCAAAAGCGATAGGTATGGGACCTATCATGATAAGCCCGCCAAAAGTCACATTACTTGCGGATAATGCTGCCCCTATCAGAACTAGCGCAAAACCGATCAATATCAATAAAATTCCTGATTTGATTATGTTGGTCATAGACTTCTTGTTTTGGCAATATCGCCTTCGATATCCTCTATTTCATGTACGAAGAGCTCAGCTATTTCCTTTGCAACAGCTTTCCAGTCCTTTATGCCGAAATCCTCAAGGGCGGCTGTCTTAACTTCGCGCGGCGTACCTCTTGTAGTGATGTTTATCCCGCAGTGTATCTTCTCGCTTGACACTCCCGCGCTGGCTATGCTCACTGTGAGCTTCCCGCCATTGATAAAAAGATCATCCCCTTCCCTGGTCGCTTTTATTCCGCGCCTCTCAAGCATGTCCATGACACAGACGATGAGCAGGCGCTGCATGTAATAGGCAAGTCGCATACTTGCAGGCGGGTTGAACCTCTCAACGATGATGTGAATAAGGTCATCGCCTTCTATTGTTTTTCCGGCTTTCCTGTCTTCAAAGTCCTTCATATTCTCTACGGTTACATCCATCGGACCGTGGAAGATAACTATGGAGTCGCCTTTTATTCCCATGCCGTAAGCCCAGAGCGGGGCTATCTGGGAGCCGTCGTATTTTATTGTTTCCGGGAGGATTTTGGAGATCATAATTACTGCTTCCTCATTCTTTTCTTATTTTCTTCCAGAAATAGTTCTTTCCTGAGCTTGGATGCCCAGATGAGGTGCGCCGTGCCGAGCTGCCTTTTCTTCTCGGCGCCGTATCGAAGGCGATCTTCCTGGATCGTCTAGTCTGGGTTTTGGGGGTATTTCAGATGACATATTAATTATCTCCGTGAACGCTTTGCGCTCTTAGCGTGCTTTGCGGTGTTATTTAATCACTCACCGCAGAGAGCGCAAAGGACGCAAAGAACAATTAATTATAATAAAATATATATTAAAAATCATTTTCCTATCTTTGAGAAGTATTTTTCTTTAATATTCCTTGGATCCAAATCATATTTATGTACCAAAGTCATCACATCGGATATATCCCATGAATCAGGACTTTTTGAAGATAGAGCGATAGTAAACTCACGAATTTTTGAAACAAGCATCTTTAGTCCATGTGGCTTTAGAGACATTGCACCATCAACACAAAAAGCATCAGCAGCCAGTTTATTAGAAGGGTGAATGATAATTGGTATTCCTTCTTCGGATTTGTATTGAGCTTTAAACCAATTCCAATTCCCACTTAATTGGTCAGCATACTTTTTACTTATTTCGAAATTGTTTATATCTGCTTCGTTCTTAGCTGCAAAAATCAAATATGTTCCATCGGACAATAGCCATAAAACATCAGGGCCTTTTCCAAACTCTTGTTCCGGTCGTTGAGATTCGAATCCGACTATTTCCGCAAGATTAGAGAATTCTTCTTCAAATGTGGCATAAGGTATACCAAAGTCTAATTTATCCAATATAGTATTTGCAGATACAATCAAAGCATTAGCTTCAGTATGTTTCTTAATCCATCTAATAATATTATCAGGTTGCTTTCCAAGTTCAATTTGAATCTTCTGATAGTCAACCCCTTCAGGCGGACGAGGAAGTGATGTATTCAATCGATGTGCTTTAAGTTGCATCTCTGCGGCTCTGACATGATCCGATTTGTAAAGATAGAAAGCCGCAAGTTGGAGATACCACCCTCTATCAGTGGTGTCTAATTTATTGCTTACATCACCATCTAGAATAGTTTGGATTGCCTTTGATGCTTCTCGATATTGCTTTGCTTGAAAAAGTTTGAAAGAATCTTTTTCTGTATTGGCAAGTGTAATCGGTAACATTTCTACAAATATATCCTCTGCTTTTTGAACCTTAGAACGATGGTATTTTATCCATGAAGGGTCTCGATTAAGACATTGGTTCATCAAACCTAAAATTGCTTTTTCCGCGTTCCCTTCTTTTTTTAAATCTTTTCCAAATTTTAAGCCCATCTCAATTTGAACTCTTGTTTGAGGAGACAAAAGATGTTGATTTTCAGTTAGAGACAGAAAATGAACAAGGTCATCTCCTATTAGAAAAACTACACAATAATCTGTCCCCGATCTAACACCTCTACCAAGTCCCTGTTCAATTTTTTGGGCAAGTGCTGATCTGATTAATCTTGATTTAGGTCTCGTTTTATTAATAAATCGCTCAAAAAGCGATTCCCCAAATGGTTTACCATCTAGTACTAAAATCCGACAAGACGTATCAGGTAAATCAATTCCATCGTACCTATTATATAATACAACGAAGTTAGATTTTGTTTTAGCCAGTTTTCCTAATATTGGAATTATAGACTCTTTGTTGGCTATCTCGGCACCATATTGTTCCCATTTCTCTGAAGTCTTTTCAGAAGGTGTCAATACTACAACATTATTACCAATATCTTTCATTCTCGTTATCAACTGAACGATTTTATCTATTTTTAGAGAGCTGTCTACAAGGCTTGGGATTACTATCATTCGTTCCCCTATATCGCCGGCGATCTTTGGTCTTAGTGGTCTTGTAACTGCTTCATGGGAAACACCAAATTCCTTAATTAAGTGGGAATCGTCCAGTAACGTTGCAGAGAGGAAAAATCTGCGCTTAGCATTCTGAAAACTTGGTATATATTCGATTGGGACACATTGTGGAGTTATCTCAATAGTTCTATCTGAAATGAAACAGTAACAGCTTTCAAGATTATCTCTGAGTAAGTTCCATTGAAATTTAAGTTCATCATTACGATATTCACTTAATATATTAATTATCTCATCTTTAGATTCAAGCCAATTCCAATATGGAACCATCATTAAAGTTGAAGGAACTCTATCTTCCAAGTCTTTTAGCTTTCCAAGAGCTTGAGTACGCAAGGAGCTTTTGAACAAATCAAACAATCTATCACACACATTCGAATGTTTATCTCGATTTAAAGAAATTGTAAAAGCCTGCCTCGCTTTTTTTAAACAGCTATGCGCATCATCTACCAATAGGCTTCCTATAGGCACTTCCTCGTTATCTGTATCCTTCACCCCGAATTTTGATTTCCCATTGACAAGCTTATCGAAGGTTGTTATTAGAATTGCTTCAGAATTTAAAAAATCCACAGGTATACTTCCATCTTCAGATGTGACATTTGGAATACTAAACTCATTAGCCGATGCTATCACTTGGTCAACGAGTTGTTTATCAACGCAAAGATATATAGCAGGACCCAAATTTTCGTTTAAGCATGATTGAAGCATTAACAAGCCAACAAGCGTTTTTCCAGATCCTGTGTCCATTTTTACTATTGTATCTTTTTGGGTTCTCCGGCTAAACCATGTCTCTAAAACATGCTCTTGCCCACCTCTCAGATATTCGTATTTCTTATTACGATGTTCTTGAAAAATCTCAAAAGGATTAATTGGTTTTTCCTGAAATTCCTTTTCTAGCATTTTTTCAAAGTCAATCATAGGCATTCTTCCTGGATTATCCAGTCATGGTTTAAGTTTGTATCCTTGGCATTTAAGTTATATTTGTAATCTGTTTTGTTCTTTATCCTTCAATCAGACCCGCAATCGGTTCTAAGATATCCCTTTCAGAACACATTTTATTGAATAAATTTTCATTTGCAGACCATGAAATTTTACCGCTAATGGTTTTACTTTCAAGTATATCAACTGCTTCAAGCTGCACAAGGTATCTTGGAAGTTTGATCCTTTTTATCTCAGTTCTGTATGTCTCCATGAATATAGATTCTATCTCAGAATAATCTTGGGGCAGAACACTACCGTACTCGAAAGACCGCTCATAGCAGATACTTGATAGTGTAAGATAGGGGCCGATTACCTGATATATGCTATCTATTTCTTCATACCCTCTCTCGAAAAAGAATGAAAGAGCTTTTGACAATCTCTCGTGATAATTCTTCCCTCTGGACTCTATTTCAATTAAATAATTGCCAGGAATAATAATATTCCCTTCTATCTCAACCAATCCATACTTGGTTAGAAGATCTATGTTTTGTTGATATTTTTTGCGTTCCTCTTCATTTATTTGCTCAAAATCTACCGCTGTATCTATCTTATCATTGACCAGAAGCCATGATAAGACATCCAGCAGTGGTGTATGCATATGCGAGGGAAAAGGAAGCTCTGCAAAATAATTTGCTCCAACTTTCACAAGAGCTTTCTGGACAGTTTTCTGGACAAGTGTAAGATTCTCACTGATTTTATGCTGAACTTGATAAAAGGTTGGTTTGTCTACAATCAAACCTTTAATGGCATCTATTTTGACTTCACCAATATTCTTGAAGCTCATAAATCTGATTTTTTGCGGCCTTTCTGTCGTTAAATCCTTGAATATTCTTGGATAGTTGACATGAACAGGCACGCTCCAAATCTCCCCCTTTTTAACAGGAGTCCCAACATGCGGTATATTACCAATTGTGCTTCTAATCCAACTGTAAGCGATTTTTTCAGCACTTCTCTCGTCTACAGGCAAATCAACCAGTTGATTTTGGATCAATTTCCCTCCTTTCCTAATTTTGATTGAGGGTTTGGATCAAGGAGTATCGCTTGATTATATTCTAACTCCCATGCCGGTGCAAAGACTTCATGAGATACGAAATACTCTGACCCCAGCCATGGGTTATTAATTATAATATCATCTTCAGTAATCCCTATTATAACCCCTGCATGCCCAGCGCCACGAATTCCATAAGTTAAAAATTGACAATTGTATAAAACAATGCTTGGAATCCCCATCTCAATTTTCTCGCTGAGTTTATTCATATCTACTTCTTCTTCCAATGAGAATATAATCCCTTCGATGTTCGAGTTAAGGTTTTTGATAAAATGCGAATCCACAACAGTCCCTGTAAACCTCCTTGTATTAGTGATTTTCATAATCTCATCTATACTCATGTTTGGTACAGTATCCCGTATAATTCGGTTATTATATGTATTTTTCATATACTCTAAACACATTTTTATCGAGTTTACCATGCACATCCATTCAGTATCTTGCTGTGGATACCACGGGACTTTAAGTACTTCAATTTGGTTATTCAGCGGGTCTAATATCTTTCGTCTCATTGATTCTCCTCTGTAGATATTAGAATCCCATTTAGGACGAACGGCTGATCAATGTAAATCAAATTATTTATCCCCTTTTTCATGTGCTATAGCGCCAACATCTTCGTCTACCGAAGCTTGAGTTTCGGAGTCGGAAAGCATAAGTCACCACAATTAAATTAATTGTATTATGTCAATTGTCATATATATAATGTTCTAAAATTATTCTTTATACCTTGTCCGTAAGCTGAAATTGAGAGTAATAGAAGACTCTGCGGGTGTAGTTTCAATCTCACCAGTGCCCATAAATAACAACAAAAAGAAATATATGATATACCATGACCCCGAAAGTACAACTGAAACGCGAACTCGGCCTGCTCGAAATAACTCTCTCAGGCGTGGGAATCATCCTCGGCGCAGGTATATACGCCCTTATAGGTAAAGCGACAGGACTTGCAGGAAATGCGGTCTGGCTTTCGTTTGCCCTCTCCGCACTTGTGGCAGTATTTACGGGGCTGAGTTATGCCGAGCTCTCTTCCATGTTCCCGAAAGCAAGCGCGGAGCATGAATATGCCCGCAGTGCCTTTGGCAACAGGCTGGCATTCATTATTGGATGGCTGGTTATATTGAGCGGTATAATCGGCGCTTCGACCGTAGCCCTTGGTTTCGGAGGATATTTCAATTCTTTCTTCAGCATTCCCCCGCTCGTATCAGGTTTTGTATTAATAATAGCTCTCTCATTCCTCTTGTTCTACGGAATAAGAGAATCGGCATGGTTTGCAATCGTCGCCACTCTCGTTGAAACGGCAGGTCTAATTTTAGTAATTTATATAGGACTTCCATATCTTGGGAAGGTGAACTATTTTGAGATGCCAAATGGGTTAGCCGGGGTCTTCCAGGCTTCAGCGCTTGTATTTTTTGCTTATACAGGGTTTGAGAGCATCGTCAAGCTCTCGGAAGAGACAAAAGCCCCTGAAAAAACAATTCCCAGGGGTTTGCTGCTCGCTATATTGATCAGCATTATTCTTTATGTACTCGTAGCGGTTGCTGCTGTCAGTGTAACGGGATGGGAAAAACTTGCTACATCAGGAGCGCCGTTTGCGGACCTCGCTTTCATAGCTCTTGGAAGCGAGGCTTTCACGCTTTTAACTGTAATAGCCCTTTTCGCAACCGCGAACACCGTGCTCCTGATGCTGCTCGGCTCATCCAGGATCATATACGGGATGGCGGACTCTTCTACCCTTCCTGTCATACTTGCACAGGTGCATCCTGCAAGGAGGACGCCGTGGGTAGCGATATTCATTGCAATGGTTCTGTCGATGCTTTTTATTTTTGCAGGGGATATCGCTTTCGTGGCTAATATCGCGAACTTTACTCTCTTTGTGACCTTTTTTGTGATCAATGCAGCGGTAATACTGCTAAGGTACAAGAAGCCGCAAATGAAAAGACCATTCAGGGTGCCGATTAGCATAGGTAAATTCACAGTACTTCCGTTTTTTGGTATTTTATTCTGCATATTCATGCTCTTCCAGCTTGAGTGGATGGTGCTTCTCATTGGGGCTGCGCTGGTAATCATGGGCTGGCTTCTTTCTTATGTGAATATAAAAAAAGTTTAGTATGTCCTTAATTGATTTAAGTTTAAATGGCGAACCTATGAATTGGTAACCACCATTTATGCCTATCGCTGATATCATCTGGTTATATAAAAAGCAATACCTTCGCCATTAAGGAGTATTAATACTACCTATTTTCGTTATTTGTGCAAACATTTGCTGAATTAAAATTGGATCAGGCTTTTCCGGTATCAATTTTAATGTTTCATAGAGATATTTGCCTGCTCTAAAGTATGCTTTGAGGTCTTGAACCCCAAAGAGTGGGTTATATTTGCGAACCTCATCGATCAA
>NZ_FZMP01000131.1 GCF_900196725.1 Candidatus Methanoperedens nitratireducens
AAGTGGAGAAGATTGTTTTTCATGGGAAACTGGGTTGATATCTCATTCACTCGGAAGTAGGACTATTCGGAAGTACTGGAACCTTACATAAGCTTTTTATTTTAACTTCTCAAGATGCACCGCACCAACCATTTTTTCAACATTTATAACAAATAATCAGGCAGCGTCGAAAAATGGTCAGGGAGAGAGTTATTTATAGTTGTGTACTTATTAATAGTATTTACATTATGACTGAGCCTGTTTTTCTGCGGGATTTTGTTATTATTTTTGGTGCAGCGATCAGTATTACTTTTTTGTTTCATCATCTCCGCATAGCTCCGATTGTGGGTTATTTGATCGCAGGCGTGATGCTTGGCCCTTCTATGCTGGGCATTATCAAGGATGTGGGGCTGATCGAGTCGCTGGCTGAGATCGGTATTATCCTGTTATTGTTTTTGATCGGGGTTGAGTTTTCGCTTGCAGAGATAATCAGGATCAACCGTGCCGTGTTCATTGGCGGGTTCTTCCAGGTTTTTTTGACCACAACAGTGGTGCTGCTGATAGCCCTGTTCTTTGGCGCATCCTTTGAACAGGGATTGTTCTTTGGTTTCCTGGTGGCATTAAGCAGCACTGCAATCGTACTTAAAGTGCTCTCGGATCGCGGTGAAATAGATTCCCCGCAGGGCCGCCTGTCTGCCGGGGTTTTGATCTTCCAGGACCTGAGCGTTGTTGTGATGGTACTTCTAATGCCAATGCTTGGCGGAAGGTCTGGCGTTTCCGCTCTTGATGTGGCATTGAATATTTTATGGGCTCTGATTTTTGTTGTTCTGATGATCGCGGTTTCGAGGTTTGTTGTTCCGCTGGTGATGTACCGTGTCGTTAAAACCCACAGCCGTGAGCTGTTCCTGGTCGGTATCGTGCTGATCTGTTTCGGGACGGCATATTTAACGTCACTTGTAGGTTTGTCGCTTGCTCTTGGCGCTTTTCTTGCCGGGCTTGTTATTTCCGAATCTGAGTACGGATACCAGGCTTTCAGCGAGATACTGCCTCTTAAGGACATTTTCAGCATTCTTTTCTTTGTCTCGATAGGCTTGCTGCTGGATGTGGATTCTGTGCTGCGCAACCCGGTTGTTATACTTCTTGCCGTGTTCGCTATCCTTGTTATCAAGTTCGTTTCGGGGACGCTGATCCCTGTTATTCTGGGCTATCCGCTCCGGGTTGGCGTACTTGTGGGCGTGGCGCTTTCCCAGATAGGTGAATTTTCTTTCGTGCTGTCAAGAGAAGGATTGAATTATGGTTTGATCTCAAGCGATGGATACCAGGTTTTTCTTGCATCCTCGATCATTACCATGATGTTCACCCCGTTCATGATACAGGGAAGCGGGGGCTTTTCAGAATATATTGAAAGATTGCCCCAATTTCGTGCTCTGAGGGCCGGGCGCCTCCGTGAGGATGATCTTAAGAAAGAAGAGTTGAAAAACCATGTGGTTGTCGTGGGTTTCGGTCTTAACGGCAGGAATGTCTCAAAAGTGCTGTCCTCATCCGGTATTCCTTATGTGGTGCTGGAGATGAACCCCGAGACCGTGAGGATTGAGAAGAAACGCGGGGTTCCTATACTGTATGGTGATGCTTCAAAGGAATCTGTGCTTGCGCATGTTAATGTTGCAACGGCGCGTTCGGTGGTGGTTGCTATTTCCGATGCTTCTGCCACCAGGAGAATCGTGGAACTTGCCCGGAGGCTTAACCCGTCTGTATATATCGTTGCCAGGACCCGCTATACTAATGAAGTTAACCCGCTGTATTCCCTAGGTGCGAATGATGTGATACCTGAAGAGTTTGAAACTTCAATCGAGATCGTCTCAAGGGTATTGCACCGGTATTTGATCCCTATGGATGAGATCGTAAAACATATCATCAAGATCAGGAAGGATGGTTATGATATGTTCAGGAATATAGAGCAGAGAAATGTTGCACTGCCGGATTTAAAACAACATCTGCCCGATGTCGAGATAGGGGCGTTCAGGATAGATGATGCTTCACCCCTGGCAGGTAAGACGCTGTCTGAGGTCGGGCTCAGGAAAAGCTTTGGCACGACCGTACTGGCGATCCGGCGTGATAAGCTGATAATAACCAATCCTTCCGGGGATACGCAGCTCCTTGCGCAGGATATTATTGTTCTAATGGGCACCAGGGATAGTATTGCCAGCGTAAAACCCCTGCTCCTGCCTCCGGCTAAATAAGGGATAAACGGTAGCTCGAAATGTTTTAATATCCTGAAGTATAACTATACTATAACGGGCATACCGGGAACACGGGGGTGAATAAGAATGGTAGAGAAGAAATCAGAAAAGAAGCCTGAAAAGAAGCCCGAGAAAGAGCACGTGGCGGGTGTTGGCGAAAAGGAGCAGCGCCAGTATGAGCATATCAAAGAGCAGGCTGAAGAATCAGGACGCTACGGCGAGAGGACTGAGGAAGTGGCTGCGCGGACTGTGCTGAAGCACCATAAGGAGAAGGGTCATAAGAAGGGGGAGTAGCAGGCGCTTTGAAAAGAGGCATTCTCCAACCGTAAAAGGAACTTACCTGAGCCTCAGGCAAATTCGTCGATTTACC
>NZ_FZMP01000177.1 GCF_900196725.1 Candidatus Methanoperedens nitratireducens
AAAACAGACGATTAAACTCAGCAGTTGGTGTCGATCGTTCCCATGCTTCAATAGATGTAATGACAACTGCCGCAAGGAATTTCTTAAGAAAATACAACTCTATTTATGCGACTTAGCTTAGTAAAATATCGCCTTGATATGTTCATTTTTCATATCCGCTCATAAAAGATTGTGATTACTTAATCAAGCAGTTTTTGCTTTAAAGTTTATAAAAAATTTAATGATTTTCTTATCATTAGTTTTGTTTTTCGCCTAAGTTATTTTATAAGCGTAAAATACCTGCAGGTTATCTGATTCTGAATAAATATTTCATTTGGTAGATATGTTTCTATTATGTAGATTATACGGTTATTCCATCGTATTCCTGAGTCTTTGATGATATCATTGCCTCGATCGATAAGTGGGCATTGTTCATACGTAGTATATGTCTGATTATTGTATTGCGTCCGCAGCGGAAGATGCTCTTTCTCAATATGTTGATTATAATCAGGGATGTTCTTATCCAGCACAGCCCATTCTAAAGACATTTGAGCTATTATTTGCTTATCAGCCTCTTCTTGCTGTGGTTTTTCATTAAAAATACAGCCTGCAAGAAGCAATGAAACGAATACAATAACCCAATAAACAATTACATTTGACTTTTTCATATTTACTCCGCCCTCAGCGCCTCCACCGGGTCAAGCCTCGCAGCTTTATTAGCCGGATAAACCCCTGCCACTGTTGTCGTAACCACCCCGAAAAGCAGCCCGATCGCAAGCGAAGTCCATGTGACCGCTATCGGGATTGAGCCGAGCGTCGATATCAGGATAGAGATCCCCGCACCGATTGTGATTCCTATCAGACCGCTTACCAGCCCCAGAAGTCCAGATTCAAGCATAAAGATCATCTGGATATTTTCCTTTGTTGCCCCTACTGCCTTCATCACCCCTATTTCCTTTACCCTCTCGGTCACCGTAAGCATCATTACATTGACTATGCCGATGCCTCCAACTACGAGAGCTATTGCGCCTATGCCGCCGAGAGCATACTTCACCATGGTCAGCACCTGACCGATCCCTTCGAGGATCGACTTCATCATGAAGACCGTGTATGCTTCGTCTTTATGCAGCCTTCGCAGGGAATCATCCACTTTTTGTGAGGTCATCTCTATCTGGTTCTGGTCTTCTACGATTACAAGTATTGTGGAATATGAATAGTTCTTCGCATCAAGCAAATCTTTCAATGCCTGGTGCGTGGTAAAAATCTCCATGTTCGTATTTCCACCGAAAGCCGAGGTCATTTCCTTTTCTTTAAGGATGCCTGCGATGGTGAACTCTTTGCTCACGTCGTTATTTTTGTTTTTGATGTTTATACGCATGCCCGGGTTCAGGGGTATTTTGAACATCTTATTGGCGATATCGCTGCCTATCACTATAGAACTCCTGTCGGATTCCATGAGAAAGCGCCCCTTGTCTATCGAACCTGACAGCTCCGGCTCTTTTGTGGCTGTAACTGCGGTTATTGATACCGAGCGCTCTTCATCCCTGAACATGGCAGACACGCCGCTGCCCGTTCTTGGGGAAACGGTTTTAACTCCAACAGTATTCTCAAGTGCATGTACATCCTTTTCATCGAATTCGGCAGGCTTCTGATAAACGAATTTCCCGGTTTCAAAATTGGAGCCGCCGGGGAAAACTGTGATCACATCCAGGCTCATTCCCCCGAACGCCTTGCCCACGCCTTCCTGAAGCCCCTCGCCCACTGAGAGCATGACAACGATAGCGATGACGCCTATTATTATGCCCAGGCTTGACATCAGGGTCTTGAACTTATTGCTGCTGAAGCTGAGTGAGACCTGCTCAAAGGCATCAACCAGCCTCATCCCGATTTCGCTCTCCTGCGCTTCATATATACGAAGAATACGGCAATTATGATAAGCACTGCCGCAAGGATGGCTATTACAGGCAGGAAAGACGGGCTGCCGGCACCCTGGATTTGCATCGTCGTTGAACCGTTAAGCCTGACGGTCAGCGGCTCGGATTCATGCCAGTTGTTCCCGTTCTTGAACCTGAGCCTGAACTTTAAATCTTCCTGCGGATTGCCTGGCTTCATATCGAACTTGACAGTAAAAAGCTCATCAGGTTCCATTGTACCGATAAAATACTCGGCAGGCTCGAATGAGGCATTACCCACCGGAATAACGGAAGCCGCCTGGACTGTGTTCGGCCTGTTATTCGCCACATTGAGTACTATCTTGCCGGGGTTCAACTCCGGTGTCTCCGAGAGGGCTGTTTGTATGGAAGATGATTCCACCCTTATCGGTATCTTCAGGTTCAGGCTGTAGAGCCTTGCGCTCCCTTTAAGATCGAAATTGAGGAAATATGTGCCATCAGGCGTATTGTTCTTTATCCTGACCGTATATGAAAGGTCAAGAGAGTCGCCCGGACCAACAATACCCGCATTGTAGTAGGGTTCGCTTGTCACATCCACGAACTCATTACCGAGAAGCTCTGCAGATTGTATCTGCGCATTCATGCTGTAATCCTTGCCGTCCATTTTGATGGTGTACTCGGACGCACTGTTCTTCAGCGTGATAGTAACAGTCGCGGTATCGCCGGCCATGGGTACCTCGGGTTGAAGCGTAAATTTCTCAAGCCTCACAGTCCCTTTTGCATCCACTACGTCGCTTCCCACTTCAATATCAAATTCCTTTTTAGTGAAGAAGCTATCCACCCTGTAGCCTATTTCGATAGTGTTCGTACCGACGTAGGCGTTCTTATCAACATGCACCATGAATTTATAGACCGCCTCATCATTTTTCCTTATTGTTCCCGGATATTTTACAGTGCTCTCGTTTTTAACAGAGAAAGGGTATTTCGGGACAAATTCTATGGATGCTCCGCTTACGTCGCTATCACCAACGTTCTTCACCAGTACCCATATGCTGAAATCCGAATCCGGACTGACCGGATAAGGGTCGTATTTGATGAGGCTGATCCGTAAAGAGTTATCTGCAACTGCCGCTCCTGCTGCGCCCGCAAAAGAGATAAAAATGACGAGCGCAACCATTAGTCTAGCTTTCTGATAAATACCTTACCACCTCTTTGAGTGTTGGGTTTTTCCCGTACATCAAGAGGCTTGCCCTGAATACTTTTACAGACAGTTCTATGATGATAATAGCCGAAACAGCCAGGATCATGGTACTGATCACTACCTCATAGTACTGCACTTCTGCCGTGGAGAGGCGCATTATCATTGTAACTGGCGAGGTCAGCGGGAAATAGCTGAGTATTATTGTTAGAGGTGCTCCCGGATTTGTGATCACGAACTGTGAGAGTGCTAAAGGAATCGCACCAACTATCGAAAATACTCCCGCCATCTGCTGCCCTTCTCTGGATGTCGTTGCTACTGCTCCCAATCCTGCCATTATGCTTGCAAAAGCGAGGTAACCCAGCATAAAATAACTGGCTCCAAACAATAACAGCGGAACAGATACATGCATCCTGTCAAGCAGCATTGCAAAAACCACAGGGTTTGAGGTCAGGACTCCAAGCCCGATCACAAGCCATGCAAGTATCTGGGTAAGCCCTACTGCTCCGAGCCCTAATATCTTGCCTATAAGCAGCTCGCGATACGAAACTGATGATAGCAGGATTTCCATTACCCTGTTCTCTTTTTCCTCAACAACACCCTGGAGGAGGAAATTTGACGAAGTGAAGATGGAAAGCATAAAAAAAACTGCGAACGCTACTGAAACGATAAAGTCGGATAATCCTCCGTTGCTCGTTTCTCCCTTTTCATTCAGCGTGAAATATTCGCTGTTCATCGGGACTTTTACTCTATCCACGATATCTTTGTTCTCTCCTTTTAGCAGATTATCTATCAGGAAGTTCTTGATCCGGGACTCGACCGTCCTTCCCATGAGATCTTTTTTTCCTGCAAAAATAGTGATTTTCCCTGTAGTTGTGTAATCTGCCGGAATCACAAAGAAGTGTGTAATCTTATTATCAAGTAGGTCTTTTTTCGCAAGCTCTTCACCGGCATATTTTGTGAAATCCCCCGGCTCAAATAAACCAGTCCTGTCCACGTATCCTATCCTGTATTCTGCGTGACTTATGCTGCTGCCTGCCAATAGAATCGGAAGACCCATTGCAACCAGAATAAACAGCGGCATCCCTAAAGTCACGAACAGGAATTCTTTTCTGCGCACGTTATACGTGTATTCATGCTTTGCTATGGTAGTCCACTTTGTCATGCTTCCTCCACCACCTGTATGAATATCTCATTCAGGGAAGGCGCAGATAGCTCGAACCTGCTGACCCTTACCTTACTTGCTATTGTTTTCAATACTTCCTGGGTATCTGCTCCGGATTCGAGGAGTAATTCGGCATAATTGCCGGAGTGATTGATTTTCTTCACACCTTTTATGTCTTTCAATTCCCCGTCGAACTCAAGAAGGATCGTGTTTTTCCCGAACCTTGATTTTATCTCGACGACGCTGCCGTATAATACTCCGTTCCCCCTGTGTATCATGAATATCCTGTCGCACATGCGCTCCACCTGGTCCATCATATGCGTGCTGATAAGTATGGTCTTTCCTTTCCTGCCGAGTTCAAGTATCAGGTCATTCACAAGCTTCATGTTCACAGGGTCAAGACCTGAAAAAGGCTCATCAAGGATTATGAATTCAGGGTCGTGGCTTATCGCTGCTATTATCTGGATTTTTTGCGCCATGCCCTTGCTGAGTTCCTGGATTTTCTTATCCTTATGCGAAAGCATCCCCATGGTTTCAAGGAGCTCAAGCGTCCTTCTT
Source organism: Candidatus Methanoperedens nitratireducens (assembly GCF_900196725.1). Taxonomy (GTDB): domain Archaea; phylum Halobacteriota; class Methanosarcinia; order Methanosarcinales; family Methanoperedenaceae; genus Methanoperedens; species Methanoperedens nitroreducens_A. The sequence goes on from NZ_FZMP01000177.1 coordinate 4,793, forward strand.
TTACTCTGTTTGTTCTTCAGGGCACCAAGGTACGCGAGCGTATCAATGACAGTCAGCCTCTGGTAAAGCCCGCGCTCTTCGGGAAGATAGCCAATCCTGTCTTTTATTTCATCGGTAAGCCCGCTTCCCAGGACGCTTATCCCGCCCGAATCCGGTCTCAGTATATCAAGAAGCATGCGGATGATCGTTGTTTTTCCTGCCCCGTTAGGCCCGATAAGGCCGAATACCTCTCCTTTCGCTATGTCAAAGGATATGTCCCTGACCACGAACTGTCCGTTAAACGATTTCGATACATTCGAAACTTCAACAGTATTTCCCATCTTCGATCCTCCCGTCCTTCAACCTGATTATCCTGTCGCAATTTTGCGCCAGCGTCTGGTCGTGTGTGACCATAAGAATAGTCCTTCCTTCATTATGCAGGTTATTAAATATTTGCATAATTTCCTGTCCTGTTTTTGAATCAAGGTTGCCCGTCGGCTCATCAGCAAGCAGTATCTCAGGCTCATTTACAAGCGCACGCGCTATCGCTACCCTCTGGCGCTGACCGCCTGAAAGCTCGGCGGGCTTGTGGTCAATCCTGTCTTCCAGACCGAGCATTCCAAGCAGCTCCGATGCTCTTTTTACTCTCTGTGCTCCGGAAATGTCCTGATATATCATAGGAAGCTCCACATTTTTAAGTGCAGTCAGGCGGGATATAAGGTTAAAGGTCTGAAAAACAAAGCCGATTTTCTTTCCCCTGATGCGCGAAAGCTCCATATCAGGGAGTATGGATGTGTCCATGTCCCCGATTATTATTTTCCCGTCTGTCGGCCTGTCGAGGCATCCTATCAGGTTCATCAGTGTGCTTTTTCCACTGCCTGAGGGACCCATGATCGCTGCGAACTCGCCTTCATTGACCGCAAGGTCAATATTGTGCAGTACAGGTACACTAAGCTTGCCGAGAGTGTATGTTTTTGAAACCCTTTCCATAGCCAGTATAGTTCTCATGAAATACTGCGGCTCCAGATGCTCAATATAAAGGATATAACGATAACCGCCAGCGGTATTCCCGCTACGATTGCCGACCTGGCAGGTGTGAGCTTATGTGCGCTCTGTATCCCGAAGAAGAGGATTATTGAAAACCATATCTGCATGATTAAACCAATAATACTTGAGGCAATGATATAGGGGTTATTATAGAGTTCTTTTACTGCCATCGGGTTTGTCCGGGAGATCGTTATTGTCATGGGCTCTAGCATAGAAAGCATTACAAGCGTAATGATACCTGCAAAAATCATGGGAACCATGCTGTAACCTATTACTGTCATCATCTGGGGATAGAACTTTCCCTCTCCGCCCAGCGCCATCGAGATCAAATGGATTATCCCTGCCCCGACCAGCCATACTATGAATGCCCCTACCAGCCCGCCCGCAACTGCGAATATCGCCATTACCGACGGCAATGAAGGCGGCATGTTCTCAAATCCCTCGTAGATATAGGTCACTTTATAAGATTGCACATACCCGGCAAGTGCGCTCAGGACCGCGTATATTCCCACGATTGCAACCGCTTCTTCTATCATTGGCTGCTCTGCTATGCTTTTCATGGCGTTTTTCGGGTTTTTTATTGTTTCGACAACTTTTTCAACGAAACTCATTACATTCCTCCAAATTTACTACCACTTCACCAATACCAGATTTAATCCTCAAAAATGAAGACTTCCTCTATTTTAGAATTCAATACCTTAGCTATATCGTATGCAAGCTTCAATGAGGGATTATATTTTCCTTTTTCTAAAAAAACGATTGTTTCTCTTCTTACACCTACCATCCTGGCAAGTTCTTCCTGAGTTAAATCGTATCTTGCCCGAAGCTCCTTGATTCTCGTTCTCATTAACCGCCCTTTTTGCTGTAATACCAATTAAATATTGAAAAACAGGATAATCCAGCAAAAAAAATAAACGCAGACACATCCCTGTAGTTTGCGTTCCCAATTAATGGAATGGTACTGCCAAACGCCATTAAGAGGAATATTACGATTAAAGTTGCAATATATGCATTATATCCAGCTTTTTCCCTGATTCTCACTGACCTTTCATCCTGTAAAAAGTACTCTTTTGGTTTTGTAGATAATAGATAGAATCTGAATACTATCATGAGCAAACCGTTCAGAATAATTCCAAACCCAACAAACGGCTTATTAAGAAGAACTACGACTATGCCTGCTAATATTATCCCCAGACATACCCCCACAAAGAGCAAAAAACCCCTGTCTTTTTCGATTTCTCTGATATTCATTAGACTTCATCCTTTCTCATAGTTTAATCGCCTTTTCTCTAAAAATTCATTCATACCGTCCTGTGTATCATTGTTAAAAGCCAACCTTTTTACTGATCTTCCCGTAATAATACTCCCCGGCTACCCTTACACCAGCCGTTACAAGCAATACTATGCCAAGCGCTATGTAAGTCTTAAAAAAGTCGGGGCTGTAAATATCGATTGCTAACAGCAGGACTATTATTGAATACGTAGCCCAGAAGGATATGTTTGCGGATTTACCTGATATCCACTCTGTTAATTCATCGGTAGTAATTTCCTTCTTTCTTGCCCCAAGAGAATACTGAAGTATTAAACCGCCAAAGGAAAGAAGAATAATGCCGATGTAGGAGTAGGTCTTTGTGATCACTAATATTAGACCGATAGCAGTAGCAATCAAAGAAAGGATTATCTTTGCTTTATTATGTTTTCCTGGTTTTTCCATCTCCATCCACCCATTAAAAGTTATTAAAATATACCTCTAAAATCCGATTTCCTTCTTTACTTTAGTATAATATAAATGACCTGCAATTTTTGATACAACTATAACCGCCGCCAAAAGCACCAGAACACCCTTTGCATCTATTAATCCCGGATTATCATCCAATGCTATCGATAAAACCGCGATTACTGCTATTGCTGTGATAAACGCGAAATTCGAAGACATCCCCGAAATTCTCTTTGCCATCTCATCCGTTTTTACATCGTCCTTGTATTTCCTATTTCTTATAAAATAATTTGCTAGCAGTCCAACTCCGGCAGCGCTCATTATTACTTCTTTGAAGAAGAAACTACTATACAGGATGCTGTAAACAGCAGCAGCGATGTAAATCCACACAAGTATTAACCATACATCATTCGCCTTTTCTATTTCTCTTTGAATAGTCATAAAACCACCAAATGTTATTTATTTACAACATTATGTTATGTATATCTAACATTGGGATATTTAAAACTTTCTTTTTCGATAGAATTTTGTATCTCAACTTATCTCAATTATCTTCTCTTTTCCGCTTCCGTCTTCGATCCACGTTAATTTTATGCTTACCAGCGGCTCTCATCCGGCAATATCCTGCTTGCTCAATCCTGTTGCATTGAATACAGCCGTACCGTTAATCCCGAAAGTGAAGCCTGGTGGTATATCTACAAACATGACTGAATTGATGTAGGAACCATTCAACCGTGGACTATTTCGGGATGTAGCATCACGCTTGCATTAGCGCTCTTGGCTGCCTTGTCACTGGCATTTGTGATGTTTACTCTCCAATCAAGCCTTTGAAGCTGCGTCTGGTTCTCGCTTGCGCCTAAAGATGAGGTAGCATCATAAACCAAATTGACACCATGAAAATTGGCACCCTGGGGTTTCTTTTCACCGGAAATACATCCGGCAAAAACCATGGAGAGAACAATAGCGATAAGCAGGATTTTTTTCATGACCGCGCCTCCCTCCTGCCCTGGCGGAATTTTTCGATCAATAAATTGCAAATCTTAACATGTGTTTAATATTATTTACACATTTATGGATAAACCTTTTGGTGTAAAATTTTTAGTAAAATATGGTTAAATTTTCTCTTTTGGCAGCGCCATCAGTTCATCATAAAATTTAATAATAAGCTTCGCAACGGGATTTTCTTCGTTCATGGAAAAAGTCCTGATCTGTTTGCCCAGCTTCTTTTCAATTATGATGTTATTCTCAACGAGCGGCTCCATTACCCTTGCGACACTTGAGTGAGAAAGTCCTGTTTCCTCAGCTATCCCTGAGAGATAGGTGAACTCGCCCCTGTTTCTGAGCAGGTTCTCCAGCACGATCGTCTGTGCACTGTTTCCGAATATCCTTATAAGTTTGCTCATTTCTATATCGTTCAGATTAATCACATTATATCTTATTCATGTTTAACCTTTTCATTTTTCACAAAAGATAAACATTTGTAAATATTTCTATTATGGACGCGAAGGTTTAAAATACTAATCAGTGATGACAGGGGGGGTACTTACCAGAGCCTTCCCAGAACCGTCAGGCAATAACTCACCATGCCAAATTAGATATGCCCCTAATTACAACTTTAGCAGTAACTTATGCTGACAGGAAGAGTGCAACACGAGCTTGAGCTGTTAAAGAGGCACATGATAGTATTAAAAAAAGTAATGGACAGCGGACCTATCGGGATAATGAAACTATCCCTGGAAACAGGCATACCCGATCATCTTGTCAGGTACTCGCTGCGGGTTCTTGAACAGCAGAGGTTAATATCCCCGTCAACGCAGGGCGCTGTTGCTACAAAATCTGCTGAGACAGCATATGTCGAGTTCATGACTGAGCTTGAGAAGATAAGCGAGATGACAGAAGATATAAAGCGGATCGGTTTTGGGTAATTACATGGAGATAACCATGACGGAAACAGCTAAAAAAGATGTTAGAAGCCTTGTCACAAAGGTCAATGATTACACATGGGATATACCCGTCAGTTATGAATCCGGGATGAGGGTACCGGGTCGTATTTTCGTCTCATCGAAATTGCTTGCAGGCATTGAGCAGGAAACACTTGACCAAACAGCGAACGTCGCAACCCTGCCGGGCATCCAGAAATACGCAATGGCGATGCCGGATGCGCATTCAGGTTACGGATTCCCCATAGGCGGCGTGGCTGCTTTTGACAGGGATACGGGAATAATCAGCCCCGGCGGCGTGGGATACGATATAAACTGCGGGGTCCGGATAATCAGGACAAACCTCACAATAGAGGATGTGCGCCCGCGAATGAGAGAGCTGGTTGAGCAGCTTTTCCAGGCGGTTCCCTCGGGTGTGGGTTCAAAAAGCAAGATCCGCGCATCTGATAAAGAACTGAACGATGCCTTCCTCTACGGCGCAAAATGGGCTGTGGAAAGCGGGTACGGCATGAAAGAGGATACCGAGCATTGCGAAGAGAACGGTTTTATGAAAGCCGCCGACCCCTCAAAAGTGAGCGATAAGGCACGCAGCCGCGGTAAACCCCAGTTCGGGACGCTTGGCAGCGGCAATCATTTTCTTGAGGTGCAATATGTGGACGAAGTATACGACGAAGAGACAGCGAAGGTATTCGGTCTTCATAAAGGACAGGTCACTGTCATGATACACTGCGGCTCGCGTGGCGCGGGTCACCAGATATGTGAGGATTATCTCAAAATACTTGAAAGGGCAACACACAAATACGGCATAATCCTGCCGGATAAGCAACTTGCGTGTGCGCCTGCCGAATCTACCGAAGGGCAGAACTATTTTAAAGCCATGGCAGCCGGCGCGAACTATGCGTGGGCGAACCGACAGGTCATCACCCACTGGGTGCGGGAGGTGTTCACGAAGTTCTTCAGGCGCGACGTTGATGATCTGGGTATGCATCTGATCTACGACGTGGCGCATAACGTTGCAAAGCTTGAGGAGCATACAATAGACGGGGAAAAGAAAATGGTGTATGTGCACAGGAAAGGTGCGACGCGGGCTTTCCCGCCTGAGCATCCCGATGTGCCTGCGGTTTACAGGAAAGTCGGACAGCCTGTGCTTATCCCGGGCAGTATGGGTACGCCCTCATTCGTACTGCACGGGACGCAGAAAGCAATGGAGCTGACGTTCGGGAGCGCATGTCATGGCGCGGGCAGAACATCAAGCAGGGCTGCGGCGCTGAAAACGTTGAACGGTGAAACCATACAAAAAGAGCTGGCTGCCAGGGGTATATCCGTGAGGGCGACGCAGCCGTCCGTGATAGCAGAAGAGGCTCCCTCAGTGTATAAATCGAGCGAGGATGTCGTGGATGTCGTTCATCAACTTGACATCGCGAGAAAGGTCGTCAGGCTCATGCCGATGGGTGTGGCGAAGGGATAGGATTTTTCCTTTTTAACAGGCACTTTCTCTCACTCCCGATCAAATCCATTCTTCCAGTCGTCTTCAGCCCCTCATACACAAGCCCGTAATTCCTGCTATCCTTATACCGCATCAGGGCGCGCTGTATCCGCTTTTCCCGCCCTTTCGCAACATGGACTTTTTCCATTGTGAAAGGATTTATTCCTGTATAATACATGCACGTCGAGGCTGTCATGGGAGTGGGCGTGAAATCCTGCACCTGCTCCGTGTACAGGTTATTATCGCGTATGTACTCTGCAAGCTCTATCATATCCTCAAGCGTGCAGCCGGGATGTCCTGACATGAAATAAGGCAGGATGTATTGTTCTTTCCCGAGTTTTTTGTTTATAGCCCCGAATCTCTTTTTGAACTCTTCAAATACCTCTTTTCCTGGCTTATGCATGATTTCTGTTACGTGCCTGGTCACATGCTCGGGCGCGATTTTCAGGTGCCCGCTGACATGATGTGCGCAGAGTTCCGGGAGATAATCCGATGAATTCGCCAGTACAAGGTCGTAACGTATCCCTGAGCCTATGAACACCTTTTTTACGCGCGGTATCTCGCGCAGGCGCCGCAGGAGTTCAACCTGCTTTTGATGGGACGTATCAAGAGATTTACAAACAGGATGAGTGCATATTTTATCGGGACAGGCGCCGTTCGTCTCCCACCGCCTGCAATGCATGGAATACATATTCGCCGTCGGTCCGCCCACATCCTGCACAATCCCCTTGAAATCAGGCATTTTCGCCATTCTTTTTACCTCGCGTACGATCGATTCTATGCTCCTGCTCTGCACTATCCTGCCCTGGTGGTGCGTCAGGGCGCAAAAAGCGCAGGAAGCGAAGCATCCGCGGTGGCTTATTATTGAAAATTTTACAGGAGCGAGTGCTGGGATGGGTTTTTTGTAAGAGGGATGGGGCATCCTTGTATAAGGTTGTTCATACACATGGTCAAGCTCCCGCGTACTTAATGGCATGGCAGGCTTATTCTGGATAATGACAGTTTTCGGGTGCGGCTGCGCTACAGGCTTTCCCCGGATAGGGTCCTGCTCCTGGTAATGGAGCCTGAACGCCCTGGCGTAAAGCTCCCTATCCTGCGAGACCTCGGTGAAGCCCGGTATCACAACATAATCATCGTGGCAGATTGAGCGCCATTTGCTTATTTCCATCTTAACGGCTGTTCCGGGAATACCGGTGATGTTTTTGATGTCCTCACCCTTTAAAAGCCGGTCTGCGATCTCAACTACCTGCCTTTCCCCCATCCCGAATACCAGGATATCGGCAGGCGCATCCGCAAGGATTGATCGGCGCACCGAATCCTGCCAATAATCGTAATGGGCGAACCGCCGCAGGCTTGCCTCGATGCCGCCAAGCACTATGGGGGTACCAGGGAAACTTGAGTGGAGTTTATCTGCATAGACGATAGCTGCGCGGTCAGGTCTTTTACCTCCTGCCCCGCCGGGCGAATATACATCATCGCTGCGTCTTTTCAGATTGGGCGTGTAATTGTTCACCATAGAATCCACGTTCCCTGATGTAACGCCAAAGAACAGCCCGGGTTTTCCGAGTTTCTTAAAATCGGCATCGCTCTTCCAGTCGGGCTGGGCTATGATGCCCACAGTGTAGCCCGCATCCTGAAGTACACGCCCGATCACAGCAACGCCGAATGAGGGGTGGTCAACGTATGCATCGCCCGTAACAAGTATTATATCAAACTCCCGGATTCCGAGTTTTTCTGCTTCGCGCAGGGACATCGGGAGGAAATGAGGTTGGATTTTCATGTTTGAGCTGATTGAGGGTTCTTGATGGATTAATAGTTATTTGATAGTTATTTTGTAAAAGGAAAAGGATGGTCAGGTAGAATATCAAGGATCGCCTATGGAAACACTTAACTCGGATTGAAGATTGAAAAGATACCTGCATGAACAAGGGATTTGCTGACAGGATGAAGACCACCCGTAAGTCCTTCATCAGGGAGATATTGAAAGTTACCCAGCAGCCTGAAGTGATATCATTTGCCGGCGGATTTCCGAATCCCGGCTTTTTCCCGGTGGAAGAAATCGCATCAGCTTCTACAAAGGTTCTGGCGCAGGATGGCAGGAATGTTCTCCAATACAGTACGACTGAAGGATATTTACCTTTGAGAGAGTTCATCACCGAAAGATATCTCAGGAAGAGCGGGTTGAAAATAGAACCTGATGAAATATTAATCACTAACGGCTCGCAGCAGGGCATTGACTTAATTGGAAAGGTTTTTTTCAAGAAAGCCCCTTCGGGGCAATTTAGAGTCTAAGCTAAGTCGCATAAATAGAGTTGTATTTTCTTAAGAAATTCCTTGCGGCAGTTGTCATTACATCTATTGAAGCATGGGAACGATCGACACCAACTGCTGAGTTTAATCGTCTGTTTACCAGGCTTTCTATAGGGTTTGAGTTAGGGTTCA
>NZ_FZMP01000061.1 GCF_900196725.1 Candidatus Methanoperedens nitratireducens
CGCGTCCTTGGTAAGTACAGCGGCATTGCAGGAGATATCCTTGTTGGGTTGGGAATAGGGGTAGGTGCAAAGGCAGTGCTTGATCCGCCTATGGAAAAGATGGCAGTGATCAGCCAGGCGGGGATATACAAGTAGTAACTCTGACTCCAAACAGAGAAACAAGAGAAATCGTGCAGCCGATAGAAGGAACGGAAACGGGGACAAATCCATACATTTGAGGTGATAAAATGGCAGATGAAATTATAGCAATTGAACATTCAGGCTTCACGAGCCTGGGAACAGGAACAGCAAAAACAAAGATGGGCGGCGCAAACGTTATACTGCCTCAGTGGGCCCGTTCGCTGTTGGCAGTACTGCCGCAAGCCGCGATAGACACAGTTACAGCTGCTCAGTCGCTTATTGCACAGTGCGACATCGAGAGTGATGATGTCCCGGTAGTGCCATTCCAGTGCCTTACAGCGCCTGTCGCAGGACTGCTCGGTGCATCAGGTGGCGCACTGTTTACTCCGAAAACTGAAAAATATGCTATTGGATGCCCTCTCAACGGAGGGGAACAGATAGCAGCATACCTGACCGCACTTGTGGCAAACACAAGCGCGCCAACCGGCGGAGTGGGTCTTGTAGTATCCAACATGAGGGCTCCGCATGCGCAGCGGCATGCCAAGATGGGCACTTTAACCTCTACAGGCACGGCAGCATCTGCTGATGTTGCAGGCACGAGGTACAATTTCAGCGGCGGAAACAGGATCCTTGAGCTGTTCGGAGCTGCCGTGCCAACCACGATAGCAGCAGCAGACGGAATCATCGGGTACATAAAGTACCAGTCCAACGAGTTCCTGCAGTCAGTACCCCTGAAGCTGCCTCTTAACCCGATTTCAGGAGGACTCGGAACACTGACGATTGCATTCGTTGACGGCGTATCCAGGCAGCCTGTGAGTGTGCCAATCCCGCACGCACAGGTAAACATCCAGGATTATCTGTACATGGGCCTTGCGCCAGCGGCTGCGGGAA
>NZ_FZMP01000020.1 GCF_900196725.1 Candidatus Methanoperedens nitratireducens
TAATACTCCTTAATGGCGAGGTATTGATAATTACAATCTCTTTTTTAATAACATTTATAGCATCAAGAGCTATTGTCGTCGCGGCGGGGGAATCAAAACCATCGCTTGAACTGTGGGTAGGTAACTACCACGTCCATCTTATTTTATACGAACACAACAGGGAGAGGAAGAGATGGTGAACGAATACCTATAAGCGATAAAAAAGCAATGTAATGTTGGAAGTCAAAGTTAGGGGATATTTGCTCACAGGATAGTCAACAGTACTTCTAAGGAGGAAATGTGGCAGGTAAAGACATTGAAGAGATTGTAAGCTCAATCGTTCGCTTCTTAACTGAGTTTTGTATCCGTTCGGATGGCTCTTAGTAGTCTGATGGCTATGGCAGGTGAAACTATCGCCGGAAATAAAGATAACAATCTTGCGGGCAGGATTCTTCGGACACTTCATCTTGCTGACCGCAGGGGATATGCCATGTGCCTTCCTCATCTCGTAAAGAACCTTGTCTACGGGGAAGTTACCGAGGAGGCTGTCCGGAAAGAGCTCCAGACCATGCCCGGCATCTCGCATAGCGATGGGATTTACTGCCTCAAAGGAAGCGAGCATACCCTCGCCAAGACCAGGAAACGGCTTGCTTGCAACGGTAAGTATGTAAAAATGTATGAAGAAGTAGCAAGGCGCTTTGCCTCCGAATACGCTTCCATATGCCCTTTTGTCAGGTGCATAGCAGTGGCTGGCTCTATGGCATCGGAGGGCTTTTCAGAGGACGATGACATTGACTTCAATATATTTGTGGAACGGGGATGCAAGTACACAGTATATCTCCTCGGGATTCTTCTGTCCATCAAGTACTCGTTAAGGTACAGGAGAAAACCTCTGGCAGCGTGTGCAGCAACGCCTTTTCTGCCCAAGCTCATCTGCATCAACGTTATCTGGGAGGATGAGGATGTCCTTCCGTATAAGCGCCAGGATGAGTACCTTGCTTATGAACTGCTACGCCAGAAGCCGGTACTGGGGCTAAAATTCTACCTTGAGGTCTTATCAAAGAACAAATGGCTTGGAACATACTTTCCCCAGATATACAGGCTTGACCCAAGCGAGACCGGGATAAAGAAAACCCTCGCAGGCAGGCTTTTGCGTCTCTTTTATTCAAACAAGGCAGTATCGCACCTGGGGGAGAGGATGTGCAGGGAGATATCCTACCTTCTCTGGAGGTTCGTACAGTTCTCGCGCAGGAACAACCCTGAGGCGATTGAGCGCGTCAGGTGGGTGACGGCTATGCAGATGCCATATGCGCTGTTCGGTGATAGGGTATGAGCTTTCTGGCTGTACTTATTGTGGTCTACATTGCAATCTTAATTATCCTTTTCATCTACGGGAACAACTGTCTTCTGCTCACATACCTTCACAGGAAAGAAAAGAAGGAAAAACCCGCTAATATATCTCACAGCTATCCCGTGGTGACAGTCCAGCTCCCGGTCTACAACGAACTTTACGTTGTCGAGAGACTGATCAGGAAAGTAGCGGAACTGGACTACCCCGGGGAGCGGCTTGAGATACAGGTGCTGGATGACTCCACAGATGAAACGACCGGTATCATACAGCGCTGCGTAGATGACCTCAGGGACAGGGGATTGAACATATATTCGCTGCACCGTATGAAACGGGAGGGATACAAAGCAGGAGCCCTGAGAGAAGGCATGAAACACGCAAGAGGTGAGTTCCTTGCCGTCTTTGATGCTGATTTCCTGCCTGACCCCGGTTTTCTTAAAAGATGCGTCCCGTATTTCTCCGACCCCTCGGTCGGGATGGTGCAGACGAGGTGGGGGCATATAAATGAGGACTATTCGCTTCTTACAAGGGCGCTGTCCATAGGGATTGACGGGCATTTCCAGATAGAGCAAAGCACAAGGTACAGTGCCGGTCTTTTTCTGAACTTCAACGGGACAGCAGGGATATGGCGCAGGCAATGTATCGAGGACTCAGGCGGCTGGCAGGATGATACGCTGACAGAAGACCTTGACCTGAGCTACAGGGCGCAGCTTCGGGGATGGAGACTTGTCTTCCTGTCCGATGTTGTCTCCCCTGCCGAAGTACCTGTACAGATAAACGCGTTCAAGCGCCAGCAGTTCAGGTGGGCGAAGGGCTCGATCCAGTGTGCAAAGAAACTTTTGCCGCAGGTTGGTGCCGCAGATATTCCGGCTTTCAAAAAAATGGAAGCTTTGCTCCATCTCACATACTATACTGTCCATCCCATGATGGTAGTGCTTTTGCTCCTCAGCCTGCCGCTCATTCTCCTTGCCAGCCCTGCCTTCTTATATTTCAAGTTCCTCGCCCTGGGGACATTCGGTCCTCTCACGATGTATGCCCTCTCGCAGCGGGAGTTATATGAAGGATGGAAAAGCCGCCTGAAATATCTTCCCATGCTGACTATAATCGGAACTGGCATCTCGGCTAATAACACGAGAGCCGTGATTGAAGCTCTCCTCAACAGGGGAGGCGTATTCCAGCGTACGCCCAAGTTCGGGATAGAAAGAATCACGGACAGATGGGATGGGAAAAAATACAGGCTGAGTTTTCCTGTCATGACAGTAATAGAGGTAGCCCTGGGTGTGTACGCACTGGCGACACTTTATTTTGCGTATACTACAGGCAACTATTTTTTAGTTCCTTTCCTTATGCTCTATGCCCTGGGTTATTTTTATGTTTCCGGACTTACTATCCTGCATTCAGCCCCACATCTGCGGCTTTCCCCTAAAAGCATATGCATTATCGGCATACTCGTCATGGCTTTCGGTCTCAGGCTGTACAGGGCTACGATGGGAGACCTTTCCGAAGACCCATACCACCACTGGCTTATCTCTGCGTATTTAGCCTCAAGCGGAATTTATACCGACCCGCTCTCAGGGGCTGTGGAAATATGGCCGCCCGGATACCATTTTTTCGCCTCAGGTATTATATTTGCACTGGGCAGGGATATATTCTGGCTGAAGCTTGCAAATATCCTGTTCTCCCTAGGAGGGATATATCTTGTATATACGATAGCCGGGAAGTATTCCTGGAAAGCCGGGCTTCTTGCAGCGGCTTTTCTTGCCCTGAACCCCTTTGAGTTTCTGACATCTTCGACCTCGTATACAGAGCCTATGGCTGTTTTCTTTTTTCTCCTTGCAATCTATTTCCTTGACAGGGAAAAAGAGAAAGCGGCAGGCGTAGCTCTGCTTCTTGGCTCGGTCGCGAGGTACGAAGTATGGTTTGCTATCCCTTTCTTAATTTTTTATGGCAGGCGGGATAGGATAAAGGAAAGATTCTATCTCATAGCACCTTCCCTGGCGTTCATACTGGCTTGGTCGGTTTATGCTGCTCTACATTATGGCTTTTTCCTCGAAAGTATTGTGAACCGAAGCCAGGAGGTATTGAACTTTGAGGTCGCAAGCGGAGCAGCCCGGGAAGGGAGCATCGGGCGAACAGGAAATATATTGAAGTACTTCTTTGTCTCGTCCCCTCTCGTATACATGGCCGGACTTTACTATGCAGCCAGGAATATAAGGAAAGGCAGTATTTTCGTATTTACATTGCTTAACCTGACGGCTGTATTTCTTGCCACGGTTTCGGGATTAATCGCAGGTTCTTTCAGATATTTTAGTCTCGCTATTCCCCTTCTCTGTATATCCGGGGCGCTCCAGCTTTCAGAAAGCAGGAAGCTCCGAACGATAGTAATATTATTTCTTATACTCTCTCTTCCTTTTTATTTCGGTATCTATGCAGAGCTGGATGCACTCTACAAGCCGATGGTGAGGGCAGGGGAGTTCGCAGGCAATAACAGCGCATACGGAGTAATCTCCAATTCCCCGGTACCGCTCTATTATTCAGGTCTTCCGGCAGGACACCTGCTCGGTGATGTTAGCCTCCGAAATATGAACCAGGAGCAGGGAATAAGGTTCCTTTATGAGCAGGGCGTGGACTATGTTATATATGTGGACTCACCCCCTGGCGGGCTTAATAAAGTTTTTCCGGGAATCGAGAACGGGAAGAGCTTACCAGGACTTCTGTCAGTTTATGACCCCAACGGCTGGGAGCAGAAGTACGGGGCAAAAAAAGCCTATGTGTACAGGCTCCTTAACAATAGTAAATTTAAAAGTACTAACAGTTACATATCCTCCTCGCCCCTGATTGCGGATGTGGATGGGGACGGCTTCTGGGAGATAATTGCAGCTTCTGACACGCTATACATCTGGAAAAAGGATAGCAGTTCACTTTCGGGCTTCCCGGCAAAGACGGACGGGCTTATAGCCTCGACACCGAGCATCGCTTATACAAAAGACGGGGCTGCCATATTTGTGGGCTCGGATGATAACAGGCTTTATGCATGGTGGTACAATGGCTCCTCGCTTGCTGGCTTTCCAAAGGCGACAGGCGGGGACATATTCTCAAAGCCGCTGCTCGTCGATATGGAAGGAGACAACGAATCCGAGGTAGTGGTGGGCTCAGATGACGGCAGGGTATATGCCTGGCATATGAATGGCTCCGCAGTCCCGGGCTGGCCTGTGGAGACCGGGAGTTATGTATCCTCCTCCCCTGTAGCTGCCGACCTTGACGGCGACGGGAAGCCTGAGATAATCGCAGGCTCGTGGGATAAAATGCTGTACGCCTGGCATACTAACGGCAGCTTACTTCCGGGCTTCCCGCTTAAGACCGGGGATGCGATTTGGGCTACTCCCCGTATAGCAGACATCGATGGCGATGGAAGCCCTGACATCATAGCGGCTTCGGACATGGTTTACGCCTGGAACAACAAAGGTAAGCCGCTACCGGGATTCCCCATTAAAACCAGAAGCTATATAGTGGCATCCCCTCTGGTGGAAGATATTGATAATGACGGAAAGCCGGATATCGTTGCGGCTGCCGATTCGCTTTATGTGTACAACAACAGCGGTGTGCTGAAAGATGGCTGGCCGGTATATACCGGCAGCTATTTCTGGGCATCTCCCTCCGCAGCAGATATCGATGGGGACAAGCAGATGGAGATAGTTACAGGAGACTGGAGCGGCAGGGTCTATGCTTTCAAGCCCGATAGCAGGACTATTGCAGGGTTCCCAGAGTATACCCGTGGAAAAATATTCGCCTCTGCTGCGGTTGGAGATATTGATAAAGACGGAACTATGGAGGTAGTAGCGGGTTCATGGGATAAGGATGTATACCTCTTCAGTGCGAAGAGCGCAGGCTCTTACAGGAGTGAGTACATGAAGATTCCGGAGAACAGAGAAGGTTCTCCGGTTCTTAACGGAGTATCCATCTCAAAGGAATATGGAGTCGTATTTTTAACTGCAAACTTCTCAGGATACGTAGAAAGACCGAAGCTCTATTATTATGCGGACGACGGCTCCTGGCACCAATCTCCGATGATGCTGTCAGGGGAAATGTATGTTGGCATGATAGCGCCGCAAAGACGGGAAGTATTAAAATATTATATTAGCCTGGAGAACAATAACCGTTCATATCGCTACCCTGAGGTTGATTACTACGAACTCAAGAACTGACGTGCTCCTTATCTATCCGTATTTTCACCGGGAGCCAGGATGGAGAAGGCTCTGGCTCTTTCCACCGCTCGGGCTGGGGTATCTTGCCGGGGTCCTGCGCAAAAACGGGATGGAAGTCAGGATACTTGACGGGACTTTCATGCAGCCTGAGGAACTGATAAAGAAAGCTGAGATGTTTTCGCCCGGCATTGTGGGCATATACTGTATGGTCACAATGAAGGATAATGCTCTCAGGATTGCAAAGGCTCTTAAAAGTCTTCCCGATAAACCTTACCTTGTTGCCGGAGGACCGTTCCCGACATCAGAACCCAAACTGTTTCTTGATGACTTTGACGCAGTTGTTTTGGGTGAGGGGGAGCAGACCATGCTTGAGCTGGTAATGAAACATTTTGCAGGCGGTGATATTTCCGGTATAAAGGGCGTTGCGTTAAAAGGGGAAAGCTGGGAAATAACCTCAGCCAGAAGGGAGTACATAAAAGATATCGATTCTATCCCGCATCCTGCCCGCGACTTTTTTGAGAACCGGAAATACATGAAGTACTGGGAAAAAAAGTTCGGCTATAGCTGCGCTCCTGTTATAACAACGCGAGGCTGCCCTTACGACTGTGATTACTGTGCACGCCCGGTCTTCGGGAACCGCTACAGGGAGAGGGGTTTTCAGGATGTGGTCAATGAAATAGAAGAGGTTCTTGCACTTGGTTACACAAGGATATGGTTCTCTGACGATGTCTTTACCCTCAATAAAAAAAGAATTATGGGGCTATGCGATGAGATAAAGAAGCGGGGGCTCGTGTTCAAATGGGACTGCCTTTGCCGCGTGGACAACGTAAATCATGAACTTTTCCAGGCAATGCACGAAGCAGGCTGTGCCAGAGTGTTCTTTGGCATAGAATCGGGGGATAACGGGATTTTAAGAACTATGAAAAAAAGTTTCACAGTCGGGCAGGCTGAAGCGGCTGTCAGGATGGCAAAAGAAGCAGGGATCGAAGTGGGAACTTTTTTCATTGTGGGCTACCCGGGAGAGACCGGGGAAACCATACTCAAAACTCTCCGCTTTTCATCCCGCCTGCCAGCGGATTACCTGTCATATACGCTGCCGTATCCCCTTCCGGGCACAGGGCTTTATAACAGGCTTGCCGACAGGCTCACGAAAGATGAATGGAAGATAGCCGGTCATAATCTTCTTATGTTCAAAAGCGACTTTTCACAGATGAAACTGCGGTTCGCTATATATAAGGGAATGATAGAGCACAGGCTCCGGAAATATGGGATTCCGGGGCTCGCTTCCGTATTTGAAGGAGTCACGGACAGTATTTTCAGGATAATGAGGTGACCGATAGCTATGTTAATTGAACCTTTATTTACCGGAAGTACAAGGCTGTTACTGGAAAAAATAATATATGTCCTGATTATCGTTGTCATTGCCTCAGTCATCGCAAAGATGATCGCTACGGCAACTTCGCGTATCGGGAAGGAGGCGGGGATACCGGGCGATATCACAAGACTGATAAATAGAATTATCACATATTTTACTGCTTTTATAAGTCTGGTTCTAATCGTTCAAATCTTTAATTATGACGTAGCGACTTTTGTTGCCAGTTTCGGTATCGTGGGACTGATAGTTGGCATAAGCGCCCAGGCTGTTATATCGAATTTTATTTCCGGGATCCTTATCATGGTCGAGAAACCGTTTATTACAGGTGATTTCATCGAGATTATGGGATTCCAGGGCAAAGTTGAGGACATAAGGCTTCGGAGCACCAGCATAAAGACCTTTGACGGGCGGGTGATCACCGTCCCGAACTTAACTCTCACATCAAATGCCGTAATAAATTATTCTAAGGCAGGCGAAATACTGGTAAAGATACCTGTATCTTTTAAGGCGGATGCTGATATTGGAAAAGTTTCGCATATCATGAGTTCTGCCGCTAAAAGTACACATGGGGTACGCCCGTTCCGTATTGAAGTGCTGGTTACCGGGATAAAGCAGAGCGATCCCTTATGGAATGTAGAAGTCGAACTCCGCTTCTGGGTAAACCAGGTTTCAGACAGGGATGTTATTGTTTCCAATGTTACAGGCAGGATCAAAGAAGAGTTAGAGAAAGAGAAAATAATAACATTTCTCCCTCCAAGGAAAGATTAAGGCTTGCAGCCTAAAACCACTTATCCAGTGTCTGCTGACCTTCTTCCGAGGCTTCTACCAGGCGCTCTACAGCCTTTGATACGCGCGCCTCAGAGAAATCATGCTCTTTGCAGAGGAACTCTATTACGGCGGATGAAGCGGGTTTCTTCCATTTGATCTCATAATCCGGCGTCACATCGGGAACGAGGAACAGCTCCCTTATCTCTGCCATGTGACTGATATCTGTACCTGTTTCTCCAAGCGCCCCTTCAATACTGCCGTGTTTCTTTATCAGCTTAAGGGCTTTCTTCGGACCTATTCCCTTGATGCCAGGGTTATAATCTGTTCCGACAAGAAGCGCTATATCGACAAGCTGCTCCCTTGTGATCTCAAGTTTGCGAAGCCCGCTTTCAAGTTCTATGACTTCGCACTTTACATCAACGTAAATCCCTTTTCCGGGAAGCTTTCTTTTCCCTGTGGCAGCCAGATTCCTTACGACCACAGGGGCGCCGAACAGAAGTGCATCGAAGTCCTGGGAGCCCACGGCATAAGCATCTCCGTTCCTGGCTATGAAAGCTGCCTGAGCCTCGCCTTCAGAGGGCGCCTGGATTACCGGGAATCCCATCAATTCCAGCAGTTTTTTGGCATCTTCAATCATGTTCCCGCGAATATGTGATGATGCCTGGGCATACTTAAGCGCCTCTTCACCGCCTACGGCTTTTTCTTCCTCCCATTTCAACATAGCCTCTGCCCGTATGCTTTTCCGCTCCTCCAGGATCGCATTCTTAAATTCCGGCGGGGTACCGTCAAAAACGAATATGGGTTTTATACCCTCCTCGACAAGGTTGGTAGTCCTGTACAAAAAGCCTGAAAGATGGGATGTTATCTCGCCGTGGGAGTCGATAAGCGGGGTACCGTCGCGCTGGCGTATAATGCTCAGGAACTGGTAAAGGGTATTGTATGCATCTATGGCTATTACTTTCCCTTTCAGCTCAGACAGCTCTATTTCCTTTCTCTCGAAAAGGTCGCCGAGGTCAACCCCCATATCTACCTCAAATCAAACTTCACTGCTCAGCCTGACATCTATTACGGAATCGTCTTCTGCTTCAAGTCCTTTTACGGTCAAAAGATTGCCTTTACGATTGATCAATTCTGCTGCTGAGACTTTAACCTGGTGCTCGTCCCCGGACTGGTGGTTCTTGTGCACGATCAGCAGGCTTGCTCCTTTTTCGAATTTTTCAATGATTTTGCCAAGGATACGCTCGCAGTCAGAGTATATTATAACATCGGTTAATCCTGAACTGGATTTTTTTATCACTCCGATGGGCTCGATCTTAAGATGCAACTGGACACCTCATTATAATGTACCATCTATCATTCACCTGTTTATAATGCTTTCGTAAGTTTTATGCTGCCATCTCGCAAATACTTAATTATTAATCGTTTACATTTGGTGCATAGAAATTATTATATAGCCATTAATTAATGCTTAAGCATGGACATTTTAACGGTGGTATTACTTCTTATTCTGGTTTTGATTATTATATTAATCGCTTATTTTTTCTCCACCTACAACAGGCTTAAGAGTTTAAGGAATGCCGGGGACGCAACGCTCTCCCAGACAAGAGTGGCGATGAAAAAGAGGCTTGATATGATCGAACAACTCGTAGAATCTGTCAAAAGCTATGCAAAGTTCGAGCAGGATACGCTTACGAAAATCACCGGCATGCGCGCCAATCTTGGAAAAGCCAGCCCGAATGAGCTCAATAAAATGGATAGTGAGATGAGGGGGCTGCTCGGAAACATAATAGCTGTTGCAGAAAACTATCCTGCATTGAAGACTTCCGAGACTGTAACAGTGACTATGAACGCCATAAAGGATATCGAGGATGAGATCGCAAGGCACAGATATACGTACAACAACATAATCCAGGAATATAACACGATGCTTGATACCATTCCTTCAAAATTTGTGGGACGTGGGGCAGGAATGAGCAAGAAGGAATATCTTGACTTTTTTGATGAGGAATTGAAAAGACCAGTGGTGAGCTGGGGTTGAGTGAAAGTAGACAGATCATAACTTTATTGATCGCTGTCACCTCCATAGGTGCGGCAGGGCTGTTCCTTACAGGCGGCACGCCTTATCTTAAAACAGATTGCCTCATCGAATGCTATGGCAGCGTTTACGTGGAGAGCTACGGGGCTGACATTTACCTGAACGGAACACTTGAGGAAACTTTTGTTTACAGGATTACTGAGTCTGACAGGTACAGGATGCTGTACCGGGACTGGAAAGTTCCGCTCTCGCAGGAGAGGCTTGGTGAGCCGTACGTTGAGCCTATCGGCATTTCTCCTCCACAGGGAACTATCCCTTACATCAAGGACTGGAGTGCGAAAGTCTGGGAGGAGCAGGATGGGGTTTTTTCAATACGTCAGCTATCGAATACAGAATATACCAGCGATATTGATTATCTTGCGGTGCCGAACGAGGCTGGAGTGTACATGCCAGAGAGATTTGCAGCCGGCACGTTCAGGGTAGGGTATCTCTTCAAGCTGCATCCGCCCCTTGAATGCGACTCTGAGTACTGCCATTTGAATTTGAAGCTTGCTGACGAGCATCTACCTTACAAGCACTTTATCTTGATCGTGCATGATCCTGATAATCTGGTCTCCCGGATTTATACGCACCCTGCCTTAGATGCCAGAAGGGAGGGCGATGCATGGATTGCGGAAGGGGTCAGTCCGGAAAATACGTTGCTGGAGGTAGAAATGCTGCTTCGTCCCCAGGTTAAGAGCATTATGGATGGCTTTCCCCGGGACGTGCAAGATGTAGAAAGTAAAACACTCTCAGCAAATTCGGAGTACTACCTGATATCCCGGCTTCTCTCCACAGTGGTCTATGTGTTGAGAGCTATGGTGCTCGTATTTCCGCTTATGCTTGTATTGATCTACTATAAGTACGGCAGGGAAAAGTCCTTCGTAGTGCCTAAATTCCTGAGTTACGTGCCAGAGCGCAGGAAGCCATGGCTTGTTAACCTGGTTTTCAGAAAAGATCCTTTCGATTTTGATGAGAATGGATTCTATGCGTCTCTCCTTGATCTGCACAGGCGGGGAGTGGTGAAGATAGAGACAGATGGGAAAGAAGAGGGATTGAGGGTGCAGCTTCTGAAAGGTTATGAAGGTACAAAGGATGAGTATGAGAAAGACGTACTTGATTTTCTAAAAAGCTTTGCCGTGGGGGATTTTTTTGATGCAAAAGCTTTCAAGGAACAGGTAGAAAGGTTAAGAGAGAACGCTACAACAGGGAATTCTGCGGCTGTATCAAGGCTGAGCCATATCCGCAGCAAGATGCAGGTGCTCATGAGAAGTGCGGATAAAAGTGTCGCGGATGAGTTTGTCATGGGCGGCAGGAAGTATGCTGCGATCTCATTCGTGCTGTTCCTTCTGCTATCTATCGCAATATTACTTCTGTTCGCAGACTACAGACAGGTCTACCCTCAGCTATCGTTCGCTCTTTTTACATCCTTCATTTTAGTGCTTCAATCCATTCCACCATTAGTAGTCTCATCTGCTCTTTTCGGAAGTTGGAAGGAGGATTATTACAGGGAGAAGCTTGAGTGGGATGCGTTTAAGACGTTCCTCTCTGATTTTGCCTCGATCCAGAAGTATTCGCATGAGGATCTGAAGATGTGGCAGGAGTGGCTCATCTACGGAACTGCGCTCGGCGTCGGTGATAAGGTGGCAAAGGCAATGGAGAAGCTGAACGTGAGCATACCCGAGGCGCGTTCATTGAATTATATGCCTGTGTACTTCGGGCGTGCATACAGCATGTCCTCCCCTCCCCCCTCAAAAGGTGGCGGCGGAGGCGGAGGTTTTGGAGGAGGAGGCGGATTCGGTGGCGGGGGCGGGGGGGGCGAGGTAATTCCCGACACAGTTTTTTATCTGCGCAACCTCTTCTGCATCTTTTCACTGGTCAATTCCCGCAGCGCATCAGAAGCTATCCATCTTGCTGTTTTTGATTCGAGCCCCTGTATCCCCTTCGCGGTCTCACTCGCCGCCCGGTTCAGGTTCAGATTCCGCTTCCCTATCTGCCGAAGCGCCCAGTTGATCGCTTTTTTAACAAAGTTTCTGTCATCGGCAGACTCTCTTTTTATCACGGGCAGGAACTCTAAGAACTTTTCATCGCTTGCTCTCTTATCGTGAACCACCAGTGCAGCCATAAGAACGAACCCTGCCCTTTTGATGAATTCTTCTTTGTGACTGCTCCACTCGTGCGCTTTCTGATAGGCGAATCCTGTTTTATCGAAAAGGTTGCTGCACACCTGGTCGCACACGTCCCAGGAATCAAAGTCCACCGCCCAGGCATCCATCTGTTCCCCGGTCACTTTTTCAGGCTCATCGACCATGCCGGCAAGTATTCGCGCTTCGTGGATGCCGGATTGCCAGAGCGCCAGGGCAAGAGCATGGTCTTTGCCTGTTTCCCTAGCGATCTTCCTGAGTGCCGGGATGGAGACGCCGTATGTATTGTTCGGGTTGATGCCGAAGCGAGCCATGCCTGCTCTTGCTTTAGGGCTGGAGAGGGATTCCAGTTGTTGTAAGATATCTTTACAATGCATATATCTACCTTTTTTAATATTCCTTCATACTTCTAAAAATATTGTTAAGCGCCGCCTTCTCTTGCAATGTATTTTTTGTCCATGGACAGACTGCAATACATATTCCGCAAATGCCTATACCGATTTTTTCTTCAAAATTTCTTAGTGTCTTTTTACAAGCAAAGGCATCATAAAAATCCTCTCTTTTCATATTTACATTCCAATTTTTCGGGGTATGCACCCTGGATGGGCATGAATTCGAACAGATCATACATTCATTACAATGCGAAACTTCAATGGGAACAGCAGTTTCCAGTTCAGCATCTGTTAAAACCGTATTGAGCCGGATAGCAGCACCATACTCTTCTGTAATAAGAAGGGCGGATTTGCCAATCCATCCAAGCCCTCCGCGTGTGGCTACGGTTTTATGGGGAAGAGCTGTTGAAAGCGTCTTCTGATTTATAGAATCGCTTGTTGGTTCCATTGGAATTGCTTTGTACCCGTTATCTGTTAATACATCTGCTGTAAATTTACCCAAATACGATAATAAATCATTGGCTCTTTGATATTCCAAATAATATTCCCGGGTTGGACTGGCATTTATTTTTGCAATGATATGCGGATTAAGTGCAACAGCGATTGAGATGGCATAGTTCAATGAATGGCGAACGTTTCGTGGCAAATTCTCGATATCTGCAAATCCAATGAGCGATGCTTTTTTATTAAGTAATGATTGTTTTATTTCGTAGCTTAAATTGTTCATCTGGAATTTAACCTATCAAGTGTTATATTTAATCGATAATGACTTTTTGGGTCACTATCTACTTTTTTAACTTTTCTTTTCTGCTTCACGCATAGCTCTCATAGCAATCGATATTGTTTTAATTTTGTCAATTATCCCGGCTGCTGGGATTAGTATTTCTCCCGACCAGGTTCAGCCCATCTCGTCACATATTTTGCGGAAATATGGTCTCAGTAGATCGAAATTTTCAATCTCGGGAAACCCGCATGAAGATATCAGTACAGTTTTTGGATGACGATCAAATTAACCCTTAACTCTGCCTAAATTAAGTAATATTTTATTTTTATAACCCTTGTAAATAAAAGTCTGTTTTCAGAATAAGAAT
>NZ_FZMP01000159.1 GCF_900196725.1 Candidatus Methanoperedens nitratireducens
TTAAGTGAATTACTTTTTAATTAAAGGGGAATTTATTGGAAAATTCTGATATAAAGAAATATGACCTGATCGTCATCGGAACAGGTTCAGGAATGAATTATGTT
The DNA here is from genome assembly GCF_900196725.1 of Candidatus Methanoperedens nitratireducens. Classification (GTDB taxonomy): domain Archaea; phylum Halobacteriota; class Methanosarcinia; order Methanosarcinales; family Methanoperedenaceae; genus Methanoperedens; species Methanoperedens nitroreducens_A. The sequence goes on from NZ_FZMP01000159.1 coordinate 105, forward strand.
GGCACAATCCTTGAAACAAATCCTGGTTTCAAAATTGCCGTAATTGATAAAGATGAACCGGGCGGAATATGCCTTACCCGTGGATGCATACCTTCCAAACTCCTGCTATACCCTGCTGAACTTATAAGGACAATAGGAACAGCAGGAAAATTCGGTATAGATGTAGAATTGAAAAATGTTGATTTCAATTATATTATGGATAGAATGAGGTCAATTATTTCAGAAGACATTGAATCCATACGTATTGGACTTTCCAGCGACCCGAATATTGATTATTATCACGATATTGCAGAATTTGTGTCACCATATACTATGAAAGTTGGCGCCATGACCATTACTTCAAAAATGATATTTCTCTGTACCGGCTCAAAAACTATCATACCGCAAGTAAAGGGGCTGGAGGAAGCAGGTTATCTTACAAGTGATACTGTATTGGAAATGACGAAACTTTCAGCAAGTATTGCCATAATCGGCGGTGGATACATAGCAGCAGAGTATGGCCATTTTTCTCCTCAATGGGTTCTAAAGTGACTATTATAGGAAGGAACAAGCAGTACATCCCTGAGGAAGAACCGGAAATTTCAATGCTGGCAAAAAGAGATATGTCCGGATTCATGGACATCATCACAGGTCATGAAGTTGAAGAAGTGCAGACAACAGCAGATGGGAAGAAAAAAGTTATTGCCCGGGGCGAAGCGGAAAAAGTTGAATTTATTGTTGATGAGATCTTAGTTGCTTCAGGACGAGGGCCAAATCATGACATACTGCATCCTGAGAAAGGGGGAATAAATACAGATGCGAGAGGATGGATTGTCGTGAATGAATTTCTTGAAACAACCCGGCCTGGTGTATGGGCTTTTGGGGATGCTAATGGAAAATATCTCTTCAAGCACGTGGCAAATTATGAATCAAGGGTCGTTTTCTATAATGCGATCATGAAACAGAAGATAAAAATAGATTATCATGCAGTCCCTTATGCTGTTTTTTCATATCCTGAGATAGCAAGAGTTGGAATGGTAGAAAAAGAAGCCATTGAAAAATACGGACAGGCAAACACGCTGATTGGTTTTCATAAATATGAAGATACGGCAAAAGGAAACGCGATGGATGTAAAAGATTATTTTGTGAAGATCATATTGGAAAAAAATACCAAACAGATATTAGGCGCCCATATCATAGGCCCGTATGCATCTATCCTTATACAGGAGATCGTGAACCTCATGTATACAAACGAAGAAAATCCGGAGCCTGTAATCCGGGGAATGCATATCCATCCTGCATTAAGCGAGGTTGTCCAGAAAGCTTTTTATTCATTGATGCCCCCGGAACATTATCATCATATCCTGGGACATATGGGGCTTGAGTCAATTACCCCCGGTTGAAACCGGGGGCTTGTAACTATGCTCCATCTCAATTCCTGTTATGGCTTTGACTTCATTACATGCTACTATCCGCTGATTGACTTCAACGGCTCTTGCAGCGATATT
>NZ_FZMP01000168.1 GCF_900196725.1 Candidatus Methanoperedens nitratireducens
TTTCAATCCCTCTAAGGTCTGATTTTAACCTAGCTTTTTTAAGCCAGTTTTTCTATGGATTTGTTGGTATTTTCGAGACAATTTTTATGGGAATTGTCTATCGTTTTTAATCTTAAATCTCAATTGAACTCCATCCACAAAAAACTTTGGTAAAAAGAAGATTTTTATCGTGAATGTGAGGTTTTGTATCGCCTTTATAAAGATCCACGATTTTTTAGGTATCAAATCAAATTATTGTTGAAATTTCAGCTTTTCTGGTGCCGATCTCATCTGTATCAAGATACCTCTTATCCCTGCTCTTGTAGCATATTACATGATCCAATGACTCATCGGTTATCTCTTTTAAATGACTCGTTATTTTCATATATTCAGGCTCGGTAAGCTCACCTTCAAAAACACTGTTCTGCACCCAGTTAAGATATTGCTTGAGATAAATTCTTATTTTATTTACCCTTTCTACCCCTACGTCATAGACGATTACCACGTACAGAATTACCACCACATTACAAGAGGTTTGTATTCCTTTTCACCAAGACAATGTTTTACCAGTTTATATAGTTCAAGCCTGATGAGTCTCTTGAAAGAAACGTTTCTGTCCAACCCCCGGTGTTTTATCGTAGTAGATAGTTTCTCATTGTATTCTGCCAGGAACATCTTTTTTCCTTTTTCACTCAGCAGCATATCCCCAATCTCACCCCTGAAACAATCCTCATCAAGCATGTTCTTATTCACCAGTTTAAAGATTATCCTGTCTATCATGATTGGCTTGAATATCTCGCTCATGTCAAGAGCTAGTGAGAACCGCCTCTCAAAGGGCTCGTGAAGAAAGGATATTGTAGGGTTAAGCTGGGTATTATAAATCTCTGAAAGAACTGTAGTGTACATTAATGAGTTACCGAAGCTGATGAGTGTATTCATTTTATTTCCTGGCGGCATCCTTGATCTTTTGATTATCTTGTAATCTTCCGGGAATATCTCGTCAAGAGCATTATAATAAATCTCTCTTATTCTGCCTTCTACATTCATGACTTCGGGGATGGTCGCTGTTGCAGGCAATCTTACGAACTCAGATTCGATGTTAGTGATGCGCGCCTCCAGTTCAGGTTTTTCCCGCGCATAATATCTCAGGTTTCTCAGGATATTGCCGCACGCGCCTTCCACGAAGGATTTTGCAAGGCAGAGCCTTTTCCCGCTATCGAGATAATTTGAAGCCTGTTTCACTATCAAGTCGCCGCTCACCAGTGTTTCTCGCGGGTAGAAAGTGCCTTCATAGAAGCCGTAATAATTGAAGAAATGTATCGGTACCCCGTTCTTTGCAAGGTAATCCACCACGCCTGATGAAAAACTTAACCTTCCGTATGCGTATATTGAATATATTTTGTTTATCGGTAGTGCACGTTTTGTGTTCTCGTTCTCAAAGTAAACTGTGTTCTCATGTCTGGTCAGGCTGCCGTCCTGTGTAATATAGAAATCATCCTTCATGTTATTTCATCTCCAAAGCAGAACTCGAAGTAAGCGCATTTCGGGCAAATCCTGATCTTTTTGGGCGAAGGCATCCTACCAGTTACGATTCTTCTGATTTCGCTCATCACGTTATCTATACCCGATTCATCTTTTTCCGATAGTACGACCTCCTCTCTTTTACTGATAAGCGGGTAATTGATCTCACCGGATGCCGCGATACCTTTTGACTTCAGATAAAAAAGGTAGTAAAGCATCTGCCAGTGATGTGCTTCTTCCATTCTCTTTGTCTTTTTTATTTCATGGAGGACTATCGAATCTCCTTTCCTGATGAAATCGATGCTTATCGTCTGGTCTATAGTGATTTCCTTCGAGTCGCGCTTGTAGCAGTCCTCATGCAGGAGCTTTCCAATATTTACGTTATCATTCTCTTTTTCAAGGGTGATATTATGCGAGAAAAGCCAGAGTTTTGTGTGGCAAATGAAGTAGTACGCTATCTTCACGCCGCTGATGCGCATACTGCCGGTAACGATCCCTTCAGATGGGACTTTTTCTGTATCTTCCACTTTTATATTTGGCTGGGTCATTCTATTTTGACGAATTAAGTTTGGCGTATCAAATCATTAAAAAGGGTGACTTATCAGTTATTCCTATTAAGGGATCATAATGTAAGTAAAGATATCGTATCTCACCATTATCCACATCCCTGTTTTTATCATATATCCACTTGGGTATCTTGACATTATATCCAACACGATTAAGCGGATTAAGTTTTTCTACCTCTTTCTGATATTCTATTGGTATGCAGGTAGCAGTTGGATAGTCAGATTCTCTTGTATAGGCAGAAATATCATCATCAAAAAGTTTACCAGTGTATAAAAATCTTCGTTGCTCAATCGCACGATATACTAATTGTTGTGCTTTTTTCAACCCCGCTTCTATTTTTGGTAGATATTCTTCATTATATAATTCATCCACAAGACTTCTTAAAATCCCTTCATTTGGTTGGTTGCCTACACCATCGAGCAATGATATAGAAGATTTTATTATATCGATATCATCATATGGTCTTTGAGATTTGACCTGATAAACATAAGCAGGACACAGTATATTTTGTGGTCTATTGCGGTTGACACGCCCAAATCTCTGGATCAATGAATCGATAGGTGCAGCTTCGGTATGCAGTTCATCAAAATCAATATCTAAACTCACTTCGACAACTTGCGTTGTAATTGCAATAAATGCACCCTTTGGCAAGTTTTCCAATTGATTTTCCCTTATATTCCTGTGATTAAGAATGAAGCGAGAGTGAAATAACATAACTCGCTCTCTGGATTTTTTAATGTCTTCTAACTTTAGTTTTTTCTCAAGTGTTTCAATTATACTGTTGTATAATTTAACACTTTTATCAACAGTATTAGCAATAACAAGTACTTTTTTCCCTTCTAAAAACGATAAGATCACTCGATCAATGCAATCTTCTATTAGTTTATCCTCAATATTAATCATAAGTTTTATCCGGTTATTGTACTCCTCATCTTGTATAAACGAAAATTTTCTTCTACTTTTCTCTTCTATCATTTGCTTTATTACATCTGGCAATGTCGCACTTATTACACAGAACTTACTTCTCGCGCTTGACAGTTTCATTGCCTCTATTATCAGTCCTAACGTATAAGGGTCATATGCGTGTATTTCATCAAGTATCGATAAACTACTTTGGAGTGCATCATTCCTAGTTTCCCACTGATTCGAATGAAAGAGACTAAATAATAATTGGTCAACAGTAGTAACTGTAACTGGATAAAAAAAAGCGCTCATTTCTTTCATTTTGTAATTATAAGTGCTCTCCTGATAATCCTCATTTAATTCTTCTTTCAGAAGAAATCTAGATGTTCCATGAACCAGGGCAACATTTGCATTACCAAATATGTTCGCTAATCGTTCCCACATTTTGTTTGAAGTGGTCATTGTTGGAAGTAGGTATAGTAACCTGTGCCTGTTTAGATTATTTTGTGCCCATAATAAACTCGCTTCAGTTTTGCCTGTTCCGGTGGGTGCCCTTAAAAAAATATCGCCTTGCACACTGCCAACCTTTTTTTGATAATTGTGCCATATTATTTTGTCTCGTGGAATTGTTCCCCGTTTTCGATCCCGCTCTTGAGCACGTTCAAGGGTTGCCTGCTCTAAAGGATTCGTAACATTTTCGATAACGAAAATTCTTTCAGTTTGATTGCTCGATCCCCACCAATCGCAATAATGCATTGCTGACTTTAGAAATGAAAATATATCTCGTATCAAAGAATCTTCTCTATAAAGACATTTTAATTGTGAGAATTGATAATTTATCACGTTGTAGTTTGGTTCATTAAGTTTTGGATACATTGCAGTTGGTTTTTCATCACTGAAAATATCTGAATATTCTTTGTTAAGGAAGTCTTCCATACGAATTAGATAGCTCTCACAGTAGCTTGGCGGCATTTTACCTTTCCATTTTGTAAATTTATCTGGATGCAACCGAGAGTGATGACTTGCAACAACAAGTGTTTCCAATTGTAGCTCTGGAATTGAGTCGTAAAGTGGATTATTTTTGACCTGTGCTTCGATAAATGGTAATGAATCTAGAGAATGAGAGCAATTTATGTTTTTTTCACCTCTGATCTTTAATTGAAAAGGAACTGTCGCCTTTCCATGGTCATGATATGCAATACAGTAAAATGCACCTTCCAACAATCTATTTTCAGTAGAATCCGCCCTTTCCGCCAATTTTTTAGCATCCAACTCACGATGTTTCTTAAATCTTTTGAAAATACGAATACATTCGAGAATATGTTTTTCAAGTGATATTGAAGGATTAAATTTAGCGAGAATATCTTCATTATACTTATCAGAGCAAGAAAAAATTATATTTTCCATCTGTAAATCCCCCATCTTTTTTAATATATATTTTTAAGTTTTTAAGAAAAGCATAAGTTTGTAATCCAGACGGTGTTCTCATACCATTTTTTGAGATAAACGTCGATGGTAAGGTTGCTAAATTATATGGTTCAAAGTACTTTTGATTGTTGATATCTATATTAAACCCCTCAATGGCAGGATTAAACGGTACAATTGTTTCCCCATACTCACCTGCTTCTAAGGGAATTAAATTAACTATTTCAACTTTATATAATATTATAAGCTCATCATCACGTCCTAAACTTAAAGCAAATCTTGGGTTTAGAAACGCATTATAGAGTTTTTCGAGAGTGCTTTTTTGATTTGGAACATAGTAGACCATGTATTCTGGTTTATATATCAATTCACGCACAAAAATACTCGATTCGATAGTAGTATCTTTATATTTTTTATATCTTACGAGGTCATCTGTTCTTCCTATACCGTGCAAAATTGTATCCTTTGTAACATCAACTACTGCGACTTTTAAGTCATTAAATTCTTTCCAAAGAATATCTTCAGAAAGCCCCATAGCAGCTCCTGCAAGTCCTATTAGAGTTGTACGTGGTGGGAAAGGAAATGTACGATGTATTTTATGTGTTTTTGGGTCTCTATATGAATTCAGAAGTCCACGCACATGGAGTCGAATAGCATCCAAAATTTCACCCTGTATAAACTCTTTCGATGTCTTCTCGTATCTGGTTTAAACATTCATCAATATTCAAAATATCATTGAAAATTTGCTTAATTTCAATATCGTTGCCAAAGAAGCCGGGCAAATATCCGACGAGTTTTTTCTGTATAATGCTCTCGTTTGCATTGAATGCATTATTAAGAAGGTTAACATTAATTGATCCAACAGCATTCTGTTTTGTTTGTAAAGTTTCAAGGAATATTGGATGTTTTGAAGATTGCCGTGTATAAGCCACAAACTTAGGAGATATATCTGTAAGTAATCTGGTTTGCTTCCCACCACCCCATAAATGTTCTATTGCATTAATCAGTGCACTCAAACGCATGGCCTTAGTTTTCCCATCTAATTCAAATCCGTCTTTTTTATTAAGTTCCATGCCAACAAATTTTCCAATACGATCGAGTTCGATGAGAATACTACCAGAGAAGTAGTTGTATGTAATTTCTGTTTCAAACATAGCCCCTCCAGATGCAGCTTTCTCTCGTGTTTGTTCACTGCTTTTAGTTCCAAGGTCACGATTATTCTGGAATGGATAGATGCCGATGGCAGGGCTCACGCGCACAGGAGAAGTACGTTTGCGATTATCCCCAGTTACCGCTCTCATAAAGCCAAACAAATCATCATCAATATAAGTTATTGGGTCGCATTCAGTGAAATCTGGGCTTTTGGTCTTAGTTTCCTTTATTATATCTTCATTAGTGCGTGGATCTTGTAACGGTGAGATTTTAAATCCTACCTCCAAAAACTTATCCCGAATACTACGGCGAATTGCTTGACCTGATATATATGGCAATGTTGAACCATCTGGAAGTGTTATCTTTTTCAATGTTGAAACATTATCCTCATTAAATCCACTATTTGCATTTCCAATACTCATTTTGAATAAATAACCTATATTTATACAATTTGATTCCATTTTAGTCCTCCCTTGTCTTAATTTCTTCATGTTCATCTTTTGCCTCCTTTTTTGGAGGAGGATTCTTTGCAAAAATTGTGATTAAAGACTTATATTGACGCCAATTCCGCTCATCAATGCTCAGAAGGAATTCTTTTGGAATTTCTAATCGACCGGAGAATTTTTCATTTGGCATTTTAAATTGTGCGCTGTTAAGATTTTCCAAGAATTCCGTAAGGTTCTTGGAGTTGCGCAATCCAAAAAGTACACCCTTATCATTGGTGAAGTAGCTATATTTTCCAATGCGGTCACCAATCTTCTCGCATACTTCTACTATATGTTCTTCCATACGAGTCACCTCATTAACACTTTTTGTCATGTAAACTTTTACAAAATGATGAAGTCCCTCAACAGGCCGACCTTTTTCGAATGTGAACTGCTCAACTTCATCAGTAATATCTTCGAAATTAAGTATTTTTTCTGAAATTTTTTCCCTATATATTACATTTGCTATGCTAACACCACGTTTTTTTCAATAAATAAATCACCGAAAAGGCGATACAGATTTACTCCATCTTCCCCTTCAGTTACAAAATCAAAGCATTTGAAGAGATCACCGAAACGCGTAAATTCCATTGTCTTGCGGAACTGTAAACTTTGTGCTTTGACCCCAGAACTTGCGTACCATCGTTTTGAGGCGAGATGCTTCCAAGCTGCATCATTTTTCATTTCTCTTTGAGATACATAATTTTTCAAATAATTATACATTGCAATCGCAAGATAAACAAAATTCTCACCTAAGTGATACGCTGTGATGCGTTCTTCAGTAAAATTGCAATAGATATTTTCAGTCCCCCGTGTTGATGTGTGTGGATCTATTTCTTTCCATACACTCCAAAGTTCACTAAGAGTCTCAGCATGTGGTAACGCGATAAAAACGCGGTCCCCATTGATATGATATCGAACTATGTCGTAAGCCGCAATGGACGCTGCTTCACAATATCCACACATGATAGATGTACCACGGTGCATTGAATTAAAATTTTTCATTTTATTCGCGGAGGTCATCCAAGGGTAATTCACGCCAGTTGGGTTCATTCCTTTAGTGCTTCTTCCGCAGAATGAACAAAGATTTTCACCTGTATTGAAATCTAGTACTGTCTTAATTGTGAGTTTTGGCGCATACATTGGTATGTATGCTTTATTTAGGTCACTTGCTTGCTTCGGACTGATCTTTGCTTTCTGTTGTTTATTTTCATTATAAGATTTTATTGCATTATCAAATTTTTCTTTCTGTTCATTACTCATGTCTTTCAAGAATAATTTTTGCTTTATTGAAGGGACTGGTCCCGATATGAGTGCTGAGTGGAATGGGGTAAAGTTAGTCTTCTGGTAAAGTTTAAATTCACCAGTTTCATTATCATACCAAACATCTTTATTTTTTGTAGGAGTTATGTAATTTGTGTTTACAAGATTATTAACTACTTCTTTTATAAATGAAGAGACTGTTTCCTCGCTTATTCCCTCAACAGCAAATATGCGTTCTTTTATTGTAATTCCCATCTTATCGGCTAATTCCACATTTTCTGGAAAATTGAACGCACAGAATAGAGATATTATTCCAGAATCGAGCCAATAATTACCTGTTTCTTTAAACTCAGCTCTAAATTGATTGATTATTTGCTGCATTGAATTACCTCACCCTTCGCCTCCCTTATCGTCTCCTCCAGGTCATCCAGAAACGATGGCGGCATCCCCGTACTTATCAAAAGCCCCAGCATCGAGCTTGCGCCCTTGGGGTAGAGTTCTTTTGCAGCGCAGTCCATGTCAGAGTCACAGATGGAGCGTTGGATAGTCATCATTTTTGAGCTTTTTGCTCTTCCACCTTTTTTCGCCACCTTCATAAACTCTTTAAATTAACTGTAAGTTTATAAATGTTTGGAGAGCAGAGTGAAACTATTTCTGCTGAGCCATCCGTCTTGCTTTAGCTAAATGGAAGGTGATATGAATGCAGTACCGATCAATAAATCTGCGTTTATCTGCGTTCATCTGCGGTTAAATTTTTCATCTGTTGGCTGCTATTTACCACATCCACACACCCGAATCCCATCGCATTCTTCTCCCCAAGTCCTGCTTCATAGGCGAACTTTAGCAATTCAGAGCTTGCCTGTATTTTTAGGCTCATGAGGTTGCATCGCCTATAGCTTTCTGCAATTTTAATGCGTTTGGGCTTTATGTCTGCGGTTTCAATTACATCGAAATAATCCGCAGGTGCTTTACCATAAAATTCGCTGAAGCGCTCAATTAGATTCTTGTGTAGGTTCTCATAGAACTTTGGCTCAGTCGGGTAAAGATCTATCTCCCGCAGGCTTTCATTCTCCTTTCGTATTGTCTTAACATATATGGGCGAAAGAGTCTTAAACCAGCACTCATCCTCAAAAGAAAAATCTTTGAGTATCTCAATACGCTCTATGCCAAGATTTGCTTTACCTTTTGGTCCATCTAAATAGAATTCAGGCTGTTGGAGAAGACCTTCAGCAAAGCTTTTGATAAATCTATCGTCAGGTGAAGACAGAATAAAAAAAGCCCTCTCAAAACAGAGGCCTGATTTGTCGTGTCTTTTATTCATCAGTATAAGATTGGAAAATGTATAGAACTTAAATCCCTGATGGGAATGGGTCTCGTTTGCCAGCTTAACATCAGCGCTGGCAAATTTGAAATAGAGCATCGAAGCTAAACCGTATTGATAATCGAAATTAACAGGAAGGTTCGAGAGATTTCTGACAGTTATTTTGCTTCTCAGCTTAGATTCCCCTTTGTATAATCACTATCCTCAAACTTTCTCACATTATAAACCTTTCCGGGTACGTTTGGATCAGGTCGCTTTTATAATATTAAAAGCAAATGCTATATAACATCTCTTATTGTCATTTGATACATAAATACTCCAATTATTTACAAAATACTTTGATTCTCCCCTTCCATTTTTCAAGATAAACTCTCACAATCGCCTCTTTATCACTCTTTGTTAAACGTGAATAATTCTTAAGCATATTAATAAAATTTGCATCCTTTATCCCCAAACTTTCGAGTCTAGATTCAAATAGAATATCTTTTATCCTTGAGGAAGGGATCATTAAGGCTCTGGCAAGCCTTTTTATTTTCTCATCCGTGGGAATAAAACTCCCCTTCTCTATATCATAAATATAACTGTTTGATTTGTAACCAAGTCTTTTTGCCAGTTCCTGCTGGCTTATTCCTTTCTCCTCCCTTAATCGCCTCAACTTCTGCCCGAAATTCATATTTTCTTATTTATTTTTATGAAACCGCCTACTGAACTGATGATACCAAAGCTAGAAGAAGTGTCAAGCTGGCTTTTCCGAAATCATTGACAGGAGAAAATTATCAGTAATACCTGATTGTCCACTTTACAACCGTATTTATACGGTTAGAATGAAATTATACAGTTAATTTAAGATTATAATGTTGATAAAACTACAAAATAAAATAAAGGAACTCAGGAAAGAGAGAAAACTAAAGCAATCTGCTTTAGCCAGTAGGGTTGGCGTTCATCAATCAGAAATATCAGCGATTGAGACCGGTGAGCGGATGCCGAGCATTCGCCTGGCAGGAAAAATAGCAAAAGCGTTGAAGAAAAGCATTGAAGAAGTTTTCTCTGAATTAATATGAAAACTATGAATTCCTACAAGAAAGGTTACCTAAAAGAGTTAGAAGCAAAGAGGGTATTGAAAAGGAAGAAAAAGTTCCATACTCAGTAGTTGTAAATCATCTCGCCTCCAAAACAGCAAGAATGTGGTCTACGCCTGACTAAATCATTATTTGGAATGTTCCTCGTTATGATGAATGTAACCTTGCCCATAAAAGCTTTGCATCCTTCAACTATGCTGTCAAGGAACTTGTAGAATGTTATTCCATCATTTGTCTTTCGAACTCCTTGTTTTCTCTCTCTCATGTAAGACCAGTTGAAATAAACCCATGCGTTCTGGATTATCAGAGAAATCACCACATACAGCAGTCTGAGTTCGGGTGACCTGCTGGATGTTCTGGCTCTTGATTGACCTAAAAGCCTGTAAGAAGTTTCTATCCCGAATCTTTTTCTATATTCTTCAAATACCTTCCTTGGTTTTGGAATAGTGCCGATTAGAGCATAGGCGAAATACTTTGCTCCCCTTCTGTTGTACTTTTTTTTGCTGTACTTGCATACTATTGCAAGGTCGAAGGTAGCCGTAGCTTTTGTCTTTTGAGATTTCATTGTATAACTGATGATCTTGCTCTTCTTTCCTTTTAAATAAGATTTGACAGTTTTACCTTTTAAAGGAAGCGCTATGATGGCATTCATGCTTCTTTTCTTTAGATAGTTGATTACAGGAACTTCACAAAATCCCTTATCCATGTACAGCCTTTTGATACTCAGGTTCAGAGATTGTATTACATCCATAAAGTAACCAACGATTTCCAGGTTTGAGGTGCCCTTCTTTATGTATTTAACAGCAAGAGTAAACCTTTTGCCCAATACAATAACATAGAGCGTTGCATATGCATGAAAATGTGTTGTTCCGCTTTTAGCTTTGGATCTCACTATCTCAGCATCATCCTTCTTAGGCTTGCCATGGTATGGTATATAGTGAATATCTATGGCAAATTCGAGGCATTTTCCAGAAAGAATGGGCCGAGCAAGCCTTTGAAGAATTTCATTTGCCATCTGTTCTATCTGCACTATATCCAGTTTTTTTCTTAGATGAAACCTGATAGCGGGAGCCTTAGGAGCTTTCTTGAATATTTTAGCTGCCTGTTCGATTGATATACACTGAGAGCATGCATGAACTATTACTCTTACAATATCTTTCAGATCGCATTCGCCATTGAAGGCAAATGCAAACAGGGGCATCACAAGATTCACTACAAATTGACATATTTCTTTGTCTGAGATTTCTATTCCTGTGCGTAACTTATTTCTGGTTTCAAAACTATTGTTCATTTGCAGTACCTGTTCTTGTTTTCGGGTTTTAAATGACTGAACAGGTACTAATTAACATTTCCTTGAAACCATAATTTAGAGAAGGAAAATGCCGTTTTACAAGTACTGATACTGTTTTTAGAGCGACAAGCACTCACTCTCCTTTTGATATTGTGGCAATTTCCGGCTCAAAGATCCTGCTTTTACAGGTCAAATCCGGCAAATTCAGCATGAAAAAGGAATTAAAGAGATTAAAAGCAATCAAAGTTCCTGATTCCGTTCAAAAACAACTCTGGTATATTCAAAAGAGTTGGAAGGTAGTTAATTGCTGATTTTTTAAAACTAGTGGACAAAGCCTCCATCCCCCGATTCAGTCCCCTGTTTCAGGGATTGAGTTGGTGGATTAAAAAATCCATCTAAGGAGGCAATTAAAATGGAAATTGGAACACTGATAAAAGAATTAGAAAGGCAAAAAGAAACAAGCTTAGATCTGATTGTAGACAGCCGAAGTTTAAAAGCAGCACCGGATGGAGAGCATGTAGTAGAATTGGAAATACCAGATCATGGAAGATTTCCACTGACTGCCTGGGCACACTTACAGATGGCTGAGAAACTCGAGATACCGAAGAGATACTATGACAGGATGATTACTGCTGGAAAGGCCGAACTTTTAGCAGATAACATCAATGCCTGGCTTGGAGAAAGAGATAGAAGGCTGGTAAGAGTCTTAGATAGGCAAATCAGAGCCATACTCTCAGACAGATACCGGATAATGGATAACTACGATCTGCTATACCTCTCAATGGAGGAGTTCAGGAAAAAAGAGACCGTGGAGATTTACAAAGCTGAAGTTACAAAGACAATGCTTTATTTGAAGGCAATAGACAGGACTCTGACAGCAGAAATCACCAGAGGAGATATAATCTACGGCGGGTTAATTATCAGAAACTCGGAAGTGGGAGCATCAGCTTTCAGGGTTGAGACCTTCATCTTGAGGAAAATCTGTAGTAATGGCCTGATCGGAGAGCATTCGCTTAAAAAAGTTCATCTGGGGCATCAGACCTTGGAAATCGGAGAGATAGACTGGTCTGATGAAACAAGGGAACTTGAGGATAAGGCACTCTGGGCAAAGGCAAGAGATATTATCAGACTAACGTTTGACAACAGCATCTTTTCTTCCTGGGTTAAGAAGATGAGAGAAAGCACTGAGATTACAATTGAGAAGCCGACAAAGGCAGTAAATAACGTTGCAAGGCTTGCCAGCTTGAGTGAAGAGCAAAGAGATGATCTTCTCGCCTATTTCTCAGAGCACACAAAGTACGGATTAGTTAATGCAGTTACAAGCTTAGCCCGGGAGACAAAGAATGTGGATGAACAAATAAGGCTTGAGGGGTTTGGTGGAAAACTCTTGAATACGCCAGATAAGGAATTTGAACAAATGGTTGTTCAAGAAGGCTAAAACATGGAAAAGAAAATCGAAGACAGATTAGAGCTTTACAGCGAGATCTATCAGAAAGCCTTTGAAAAAGCCCTAAAAGTAAATCCTAACAATGCCAGATATATAGCCAGCGAGATATTCAAAGAGATAGCCCGGGACATGAGATCAGAACTCATTTCCAAGCTACAGAGAGAGAATGGGAAAAACGCAGGAACAAAGGCAGAAGATTTAGTAGAAACAGAAGATAAGGGTAAAATAAACGGCAATGGAGATAAACCAAAGGAAGAAAACACCGATCCAGCCACCGTAAAACAAAGGTACGCTTTGCATAAGTTCGGCATAGAAAACGTGCCTGAGAGTCTGACAAAAAAAGAAGCCTCTGAAATTTTAAACAGCCTGGTTTGCTTCTCAAGAGAAGGAAACAGAGAAGCGGTTAACGAGATAGTTGAGAGATTAAACGCCATAGACGAGTTGAAAACCAAAACAAACCAAACCTCTAAAATAGCTCTTTAAAGTAAACAACGCCAAAGAAGCTTTTCCTCTTGCTAATTAGCAAGGGAGTATTACCTGAAGGAGGCAGTACTGTTCCGAATAATTCGGAATCAAAAGCTTCTTTGGTTATTTTTTTTACGCCCAGCTTTTATGCCAAACATCAATTTTTTTGCAAAAACTGATTTCAGAGGTGAAGAGAAAGTCTTCGGAATAAAGAAGGAGGATAGGCGGCTCCACATTTATATCATTGGAAAGACAGGAATGGGAAAGACAACTCTTCTCTTAAATATGATTCTGAATGATATTTACAGAAATGAGGGAGTATGTTTTATAGATCCGCACGGAGATGCTGTAGAAGCTCTTCTTGATTATATCCCTTCGCATCGAATTGATGATATTATCTATTTCAACCCTGCTGATGTTGATTACCCAATCGCCTTAAATATTCTGGAAAATGTAGGACCTGAAAGGAAACATCTTGCAGTTTCAAGCCTTGTTTCAGTTTTTAGGAAATTATACGCTGAATACTGGCAGCACAGACAGGAACATATCCTGAGAAACACGATTTTGGCTTTGCTTGATGAAGAAAAAACTTTGTTTAACTACAACAAAAGCAAAACCTTGCTTGACATATACAGAATGCTTTCAGATTGGAGGTATAGAAAGGAAATTACAGAAAAGGTAAAAGATCCAATCGTAAAATCATTCTGGAAGAACGAGTTTCCAAAATACCTTTATCAATTCAAGGGAGAGGCTTTAGCGCCTATCCAGAACAAATTGGGAGCCTTTTTATCAGTTCCTTTAGTCAGGAACATTACCGGGCAGGTTGAAAACAAAGTGGATTTCAGAGGGCTGATGGACAAACAAAAAATCCTCCTTGTAAACTTGGCAAAGGGAAGGATTGGAGAAGATAATTCTTCTTTCCTTGGCTCTCTTATCATCACAAAACTACAGCTTGCAGCAATAGGCAGGATTGATATTACAGAGGAACAAAGAAAGGATTTTTACCTTTTTGTTGATGAGTTTCAAAATTTTGTTGCTACCGAAACTTTTGATGGTATTTTGTCAGAGGCAAGGAAATACAGGCTGTGCCTCTCTCTTGCCCACCAGTATATTGGTCAATTGGACGAGAGATTGAGTAAGGCAATATTTGGGAATGTAGGGACTATCATAACATTTCCAATAGGAGCAGAAAATGGAGAATCCTTGGAGAAACACTTCTTTCCTGAATTTAATAGGCAAGACTTGATAAATCACGGCAAACACCATCTATATCTGACGCTTGCCATAGATGGTAAGACATCCCATCCCTTTTCTGCAATAACCTTGCCTCCTTTTTACAATTTTAAACCCCAAGGGAATAGGGAGAAAATAGTCATGGAGTCAAGATCAAAGTATGCAGGTAAAAGAAAAGAAATAGAGAGGGAAATTGAAAAACAGAGCTGTTAATTCTCCCTTAATTCAAAGTAATCTTTACCATCAAAATAGGCGGCACTGATCTTTTGTAAGGGAATACCGGTCCTTTTGCTCAAGGCGAGCTTATAAAGATAGATCTGATGAAGGGATTTTACAGGGTTGAATTTGGCGTCCGGCTTGTAGTCAAGAATCCAGACCTTGTCCCAGCGGATTTGCAGAAAATCGATGTGGCCACAGATCGGTTCCTTTATGCCAAGTTCTGGAACTTCGTTGGGATAAAGATAAACCGGAACTTCTACTGCCACTGTAGCGGTATCGTTCTTCAGCATAAAATCTTGGATTGTAGGGTGCCTATCTTTGTTTCGTTTTGCCAGGAGCAGGGCAAGCCTTGCCAGTAAGACCGCGTTATTATCTTTCGTTCGCTCTCTTCTGAGGTGGACGTTTTCTATTATTGTGCTAGAACACCTTTGCCCGTTTTCAAAGATTTCATCTGGACAGCTTTTACAAATCTGCCAGAGGTACTTTCTGATTTCCGGGAGCTTTTTTGAGAAGATGTTCAGCTTTAAGCGGTGGAATTTAAAAGCGTACTCCTGATGATGCTTGAAAACTTTTTCTGTTATTACTTCTTCCGGTGAAAAAGAGAGCTTTCGGCGGTATTTGGTAAAAGTACAGATATTCTCGTACTGTTTTATCCAGGAATGAAGAGTGCCTTTGGGAACCTGTTGTTTAAATTGGCTGTTTAACTTTTTACGGGTGGCATCGAGTTTATAACCGAGATTATAATAAGTGATGCCATTAAGAATAACTTTGGGAGAATAGGTTTTATGAGGCATAGGAGAGGATGAAAAATATTTCTTGCAGGTTTTACAGTAATATTTTTGCACTGTCTCCTCTCGCTTTATCCTCTGGCCGGCTTTGGCGGTGTTTTGGCTCTCGCAGAAAGGGCAAGGGGTTTTGGGTTCAAAATTGAGGAGCTTTAGCGCTTGGTTTTTAGTTTGATTTTCGTCTGTTTTTGGGGTCATATTTGGTTCGAATGAGATGACGGATTTCGTACATTTTGATAGGTTACCTGACGCAAATTGGACAAAAGTAAAGACTCCAGAGATAGGATAGAAGGGGAGTCTTTGTTAAGCATTAAGCTTATAATACCAGGTTTTTTAGAGTTGTTCAAGTTTCGTCTGGTGGATTAGGTTCGAAATTCGTCTGGTGGTTGGGTTATGTTATTGCAAGAAAAAACCTCCTCTGAGTTGAGGTTATTAAAAAGAGACTTGAGAATAGGATGAAATCCTATCTTGCTCTAACTTTGGATTCGAGGGCGGCGACGCGTTTTTCGAGGACTGCGAATTCCTCGATATCAACCTTCCGCTTGAGGGAGTTTTTGATGAACTCCATACCGGTTTTCATTATCTAAAATATATAATAGAAACGTAACCTGTGGTTTAACACTTGAAATTATCTCAGCAACACGCATTGTAATTTTTTCTTCCAACGAGAAAGAAAATTTAACATTTGTCAAGCGTTAAATTTATATTTCTATTTAATACTCAATATTTAATAAACATATAAATTCACAAGGTTGTTCGTTCGGTATAACGGCCTCCTAGATCTCATGATCCTACTTATCGCATATGATATTAGAAATCCATGCACTTTCTCTATCCAATTCCAATTCAGTACCAAAACCGAGTTCTTGCCGTATCAGGTTTCTGAATTCATTAAGTAAGTCAGTATATGGTTTAGAGTCTACGTGTCCCGTTAAGATCTCTGAAAACTTTTTTAGAATTAAAGTATTTTCGCATGATAGTATCAGCTTGCTATGGCAGGCTCTGGCACGTTCTGTTGTAAAGATTTGTTGCTTGAGCGATTCTACTTTAGGACTTTTCAAAATACATGAAAAATATGCATCGATTAGTTCTAATGCTTCCAAACACGCCTCATGTTTCAGCTTATATTTCATTTGTTGAACCGACAATCCGAGAGCAATATCTGCTTTTACACTTTCAACCTTTCTAGTAATCTCTTCGATATCTTGTTTCGTAGCCAAATTCTTTCCCTTTTCCTCAAAATATTTCGGATAATAATACCGAAGATAATATACTATTATTAATAGTGCGATGACCGGAATGATGGCGATAACAGTATAGATAATATTTGCTAATGACATATCTATTTCTACCATGTTATACACCTATGTAGTTTTGTTAGTGCTTGTAACCTTATAATTCTGCCGAACTTATTGTTTTTATTATCCCAATATCTTCTTTCATTGAACCTATCACTTCTGTATGGGAGTCCAGGGTCTCTTTGATCGAGCTATATTGCTCGCCAATGATCTTGACTTGGGAGTGACTATCTTCGGCCAGGGTGCTGACATGCCTTTTAAAATCATCGCTTTGCTCTATTAATATTTGTTTTAGTTTTTTGTCGTTGATTTCCATGGATTTGTTTTAAAAAGTGAGTTAAGTCTGCTAAGGTGGTTTCATTATAAGATAGAAGAAATGCAATGGCAAAGGAGGGGGATGGAAACAACCTTTTTCAAATGTGAGAATTAGGCGCGAATAGTCTTACGGTCATGAGACTCAAGATATCGCCTATATTTTGGGTTGATTTCAAGAGCTTTATCGTAGCATCTGATGGCTTCCTCATGCTTGCCCGAATTATCAAGAGCAATTCCCTTGTTTAACCACGCTGCTTCGTATTTTGGGTTTAGTTCCAGGGCTTTATCAAGGCACTCTATTGCCTCTTCATATCTACCCAATTTATCTAGGGCATTACCTTTGTTGTTCCATACTGCTTCTTCGTGAGGATTCAGTTTCAATGCTTTATCAAAGCATTCTAGCGCCTTTTTGTGTTTGCCTAAATTAACGAAGGCAACGCCTTTATGGTTCCATATACTCCAAAGTTTTGGGTTTGGATGTAATTTAAATTGATAGATTTTAATAATTTTGTCATAATATTCAATTGCTTCTTTATATCTGCCTGACTTAATGTAAAAATCGCCTTTAGCAGCCATATATAATGCTTTTATTGAATTAAACGTCTCATCACTCCCTGTCAAAATGTTATCTCTTATGAAAAACCTTTCATGACATTATTTGCCTTAAATTAGCTGTAGACAGCAGACATCAAAAAAGCCATTTTCGTCTGTGTTTTTGAAGTTTCATTTTCGTCTGGTTTGAGAGGTTATTATAAGATAGCTGGAATGTAGTGGCAAGAGCATCTTTTCTGCTCTGGTGAAAAGATGCAAAATGTAAGATCAAAACCTTATAGCAAATTTTAATATCGTTCCAACGAATCTCTTCCATAAGGGAATTACAGGTTCTTTATGAGCGGGTTAAAGAGAAAATTACTATGACTATTATCGAGAAATATAAAACATATAGAAATATTGCAAAAGAACTAAATCATAAAATAATGAATACATGCCTTGATCAGGATGTATTGAAAAAATCAGCAAGGTTACTCGGCATTGCCCGAGGAGAAATTTTAGTGTTTGAGAGTGAGAATGATACGAGCGTTTTGATGGATTTTGCCCTGTACGATTATAGGGCGAATAAGCAAAACGCCATTGAGATTTATCGGGAGAAAATTGGCTGGCAAAATGAGATTGAAAAAGAGATATTAGATGCTTATATCTCATCGTATACGTCCTTATTCAAAGTTATATCGATTTCAGAAGCTGAAAATTCTTTGATTTTGAGTGACCTTTTAAATAAGAAGGATAACATAAAACTAATAGACATTGCGTTAAGCATAACGGCTGTCCCTGGATTACTGGTGTTTATCAGGCTTATCCCATTTAAAGATTTTAATATGGCTGCTGGATCATCATTCGCTTTTCCTAGCAACTCAGAAAATTATCTTCTTAGAAGATACAAAATACTAAGCAGAAAGGTTAAATCAGGCAGTGACTCCATAAAACGGTTTGTTTCTTTCTATAAATTAAGTAAAACTCAGGGCATTGAGGTAAGATATTTGTAGAGGGTTTTATCCAGATGGCATATCCGGCTTTACGCCTTGTGCAGTGGAATTCCCGCGTTAAGGAATTTAAATACTCCTTATGCGCAACTCTCAGAAGCGATAGCGAAAAGAGAAATGATCATAATGAAGAACATTATCACTTCTGAAATTGTAGTGGCATATTCTCATTGTTCTCGGAAGGCATTCCTTCTCCTTTTCAGTAACGAGAAGAAGGAACCTCATGAATACGTGTGCCTTCTTGAAAAACAGGCGAGCATTAATCAGGCTAAATATCTAAATGCCCTCAAACAAGATAATATTTCCTTGAGTCGCTATGACCCTGATAATATCGACAGCAGTAGTGATTTTCTTATCGAAGCAACACTCAAGGCTCATGATTTAGAGGCTTATTGCGATGTCCTAGCGAAAGTGCGAGGTAGCTCATTCTTCGGCAAACACAGTTATGAACCAACGATTGTTGTTGGAACGCAAAGTATTACGGAAGAGCTGAAAATCAAATTAGCGTTTGTGGGCTTTGTTCTTGGAGACGTGCAGAAAACGCTCCCTATATCTGGATCCATCGTTGGAACAGAAATGAAAACTCATAAAGTAAAACTGAATAATATTTACAAGAAACTCAGACCCATGATCCAAACTCTGAAAGAATGGATAACAACATCCCCCTCGGAATCATCTCAGGTTATTTTGAACAGACACTGCCCATACTGCCAATTTCAGAAAGAGTGTACGGAGAAGGCAGAAAAGAATGATGACCTTAGCCTACTAAGTAAGATGACTCCAAAGATTATTCGTCGGTACCACAAGAAAGGCATCTTCACAGTTAACCAGCTCTCCTATTCGTTTAAGCTAAGAAGAAAACGGAAGCGAAAGAAAGAGATGCCTGTGCGTTTTAATCTAGAACTGCAAGCTTTGGCAATAAAGACTGGAAAGATATACATCCAGGAACTTCCAGAATTGCATAGACATAAGGTCGAGCTATTTTTAGATATAGAGGGCATACCAGATCAAAATTTTTACTACCTGATAGGTCTGCTAGTGTGCGAAAGTGATAACAGAGTCTATCATTCCTTTTGGGCAGATACTATCCAAGACGAAGAACGAATTTGGAGTGAACTTATCGAAAGGATAAACAAATATCCTGAAGCTCCCATTTATCATTACGGCAGTTATGAACCAAGAGCTATTGATAGGCTGACAAAAAGATATCAGACAAATTGTGATGGGTTTAAGAAGCGCTTGATCAATGTCAATTCGTATATCCACGGAAAGGTGTATTTTCCAGTAAGGTCTAACAATCTGAAGGACTTGGGTAAGTTCATAGGAGCATCATGGACTTCTCTTGATGCTTCTGGGTTACAAAGTCTTGTATGGCGACATCGCTTGGAAGAAAATCAAAACAGTGATTACAAGCAAATGCTGGTTACGTACAATGAAGAAGACTGCCGAGCTTTATGGTTATTGACCGAACGACTTTCAGAAATTAGTGAAACTGCTGATTCACAGGCGAATATTGATTTTGCTGATCAGCCAAAACAGAACACAACAGAAAGAGGCGGTGAAATACATAGAAAATTTGAGGAGATACTGAGAAATGCACACGCTGATTACAATAGGAACCGGATAAGCATTCAACCAAAAAGAAGCATGGAAAGTACTAAAAACAAAAAGCGTGGTGCACAGAAAGGTCACCAGGGGTATAAAAGAATAATCCCTTCAAGCACAGGAAAAGTAATTCGAGTACCAATGCGAAGAAAATGTCCCATCCATAAAGGTGTCCCTCTTCACAGATCTGAAGAAACGGCTAAAAAAATCATTATTGATCTCCACTTTACAAAGAATGGGTACAGAAAAACTGTTACAGAGTACGTGGGCACTAACGGCTACTGCAAAAGGTGTGGCAAATACTATACTCCACATGGTATCCAGAAACTTAGTCGTCAGTTGTTTGGGTATTACTTTCAAGGATGGGTAATCTATCAGAGAATAATCCTTCGTCTACCATATCGGGTAATTAATCAAGTTACGGAAGACATATTTGGTGAAAGAATGAGTGAAGGTACCATCCTAAGCTTCATTAGCCATTTTGCTCAGTTCTATATTGTTACCGATAACATTCTAATTCGGCGCATTCTTGAAAGCCCATTCATTCATGTCGATGAGACACGACTTAATATTCAAGGCACTGATTACTATGTATGGGTATTCACGGATGGGAAGCATGTAGTCTTCAGGATGACTGAAACAAGAGAGACAACCATAGTGCAGGAATTTATGTCAAACTATGAAGGAATACTGATATCCGATTTCTACCCTGGTTATGACTCAGTACCGTGCAGGCAACAAAAATGCTGGGTTCATCTAATCCGAGATATCAACAATGATCTCTGGAGTGCACCGTTCGACACTGAATTCGAATCGTTCGTTTTTGAGGTTAAGAACCTTATTATACCCATTTTTGAAGCAGTCGATAAGTATGGATTAAAGAAGAGACATTTAAACATGTTCAAGAAGTCCGTAGAGCAGTTCTACAAGGAGAATATTGTTGATATGGATTACAGGTCCGAAGTAACAATCAAGTATCAAAAACGTTTTCAACGCTATAAAGATAGCCTATTCATGTTTCTCGAACAAGACTCTATACCGTGGAACAATAATATGGCTGAAAGGGCTATTAGACATCTCGCCATACAAAGGAAAATATCAGGGACATTCTTCAAAGATACTGCTCCTCAATACCTGCTGCTGCTTGGCATTGCACAAACCTGCAGATTCCAAGACAAATCGTTTCTTAAATTCCTCATATCTAAAAAGATAGATATCGACAAATTTAGATCCACCAAACGAATAAACATCTCAACGCCCGTTATATCACCGAGAGATAATGAGGTACAATGATAGCTCTCCTTACACGAAACTGAACGTTTAGCAAGAATATTTTTACTCTCTCCCCTCTCGCTTTGTCCGTTGTCCTGCTTTGGCTGTATTTTGGCCCTCGCAGAAAGGGCAAGGGGTTTTGGGTTCGTAATTTAGGAGCTTTAGCGCTTGATTTTTAGTTCGATTTTCGTCTGGTTTTGGGGTCATATTTGGTTTGAATTAACTGACGGATTTCGTACGCTTTGGGAGGTTAGCAGACGCAGATTGAACAAGAGCGAGAGCCTTGAAGAGTTGCTTTTCGCTTAAACAATCGCTTATTGGCAAAGTTTTTTGGATGTTCTATCTTCGTCAGGTAGATTAGGTTTGAAATTCGTCTGGTAAGTGGATTTTTTCCTTACGAGGGATGGATTCTCATGTTAAAACACGAAGCGCGGCGTAATCCTTTTATAGACTGAATATTAATGATAATTATGTTAAAGTCTAATGGGAGTTATATCCCAGTTTGGGATATCAGAAGGCTTTAAACAAAAAGATAATTGGGAGTGGAGCAAATGCCATATTATAACAGTATAAAAGATTTACCTGAACGGGTCCGCGATAACCTGCCAGAGCATGCGCAGCACATATTCATTGACGCGTTCAACAGTGCATGGGAGCAGTACAAAGAGCCGGAGAAAAGAAGAGGCGGCCCGAAACAATCGCACGAGGAAGTTGCGTTCAAGGTAGCATGGTCTGCAGTTGAAAAGGAGTATAAAAAGGATGAATCGGGAAAATGGGTGAAAAAATATGGTTAAGATTTTTATCTTGTTCTGACTTTGGATTCGAGGGCAGCGACGCGTTTTTCGAGGACTGAGAACTCGTCAATGTCAACTTTTCTTTTGAGGGAGTTCTTGATGAATTCCATATCCGTTTTCATTATCCCGATGTCTTCTTTCATTGATCCTATCATTTCTGTATGGGAATCGAGAGTTTCTTTGATTGAGCTATATTGCTCGCCAATCAGCTTTACTTGGGAGTGAAAGTCTTCTGCCAGGGTGCTGACATGCCTTTTAAAGTCTTCACTTTGCTCTTTTAAAATTTGTTTGAGTTTTTTTATCGTTGAGTTCCATGGTTTATTTTAAAATTGGTTAAAGCTGCGTGGTTGTTTCATTATAGGATAGCTGGGATGCAATGGCAAGGGATAAGACTTGATAAATAACAATAAACATCATCTATATCTTATGCTTGCCATACTCACAAAAGCTATATTGAGCTAACCACCAGCGTTATATATAGGCAGGTTGTTTGGTTTGCTTGTGGGCAGGCAAACTCTCATTTAAATATCCTTAAACATTTTTCCCATATCCCCCTGCCCACTGAGTTCTGTTGCGATAAAACTGTTGGCATCTTATTAGAGGCAAGGAAATACAGGCTGTGCCTCTCCCTCGCCCACCAGTCTATTGGTCAGTTGGACGAAAGATTGAGTAAGGCAATATTTGGAAATGTAGGGACTATCATAACATTTCCAATAGGAGCGGAGAACGGAGAATCTTTAGAAAAACACTTCTATCCTGAATTTAATAGGCAAGACCTGATAAATCACGGCAAACACCACCTTTACCTGACGCTTGCTATAGATAGCAAGACATCCAATCCCTTCTCGGCCATAACCCTGCCTCCTTTTTACAACTTTAAGCCTCAAGGAAATGAGGAGAAGGTAATCGCGGCATCAAGATCAAAGTATGCAGGTAAGAGAAAAGAAATAGAGAGGGAAATTGAAGGGTAAGAAAAAGGTGCAGGATACTTTTATTTATGCCAAAACTTATTCGTTAATAATTGTACCTGGCACCTTTTCCTTGCTCATGACCGACACCTGTTGGGAGTTCTTGATTTTCTTCGAGGGCGAAAAAGAAAGAAACAGATGACTTTTTTATCCCTCCCATTTAGAATTTTTGTCAATCCACTTAATGCAGAACCAATACCACCAAGCAGCCAATAGAAAAAATAATCCCAAAAGATATTTACCATTTGTAAGACCTACAAAAAAAGTAATAAATGATAAAAGTATAGACAACCAAAAATACGCTAAAGCTGTTTTTCTGCTTCCGATTCCAACGAGGCCAAGTTTAACTAATAATGGAAAACCATGTGTATTTTTCATTGTATTTTTTATTTTAAGAATAATTAAATGGTTGTGTGTCAAGAACAGTTCTCGTCTTAAAACGAGAACTGTTCTCAGAAAGAAAAGGACTATTCTTAATCTTTGCTATACGTAGAATGCATACCCCACCTTTTTTCCAGGTTCTCTTTAAACTCTTTTAGTTCTGCTTCGGAAATATCATAAAGAGAAGGGATGTCAGTAGTTACATAATGCAATGCACCAGCCAGGCAATTTAAAATCACCTGTTTTTCTGTATCAGTTAATTTCTTATTATGATTCTGTAACAATTCATCTGTAAGCTTGTGTAGTTCAGTAGACGAATAACCAATCTGCCTTTGGGCTTCATCAGATTTTGGATAACCAGATCCGTCAATTAATGCTTGAATAGCCAGATGCCGTTCGCGATTATCTAAAAAATCTTTGGTCATCTGCCACCTCCTTTCAACTGATCCATTTGCTTGGCAACTTCTGTCTGATAATACCTAAATCCCTCTTGCGGTTTAAATGCAGTAGGTGGACCTCCAGCTTTATTGTTTATAACGATAGTACCTAATCTATCATCCCAATATAAATCTTTGGTTGGACCGCTAAAGCTGGCCGAAGGCTTAGCTATTACATTACTCACATACTCTCTCCACTGGCCTTTATTCTGGAACAGTGTACCATATTCTTTGCCAAAAATACTGCCTATGCCAAGAACATGTTTTTCATAGCTACCATGTTTATCGATACTATTAACTAGAGTAAATATATTTCTTGCTACTGCCCCACTGGTTTTACCAGCCGCAGACATAATTTTCCCTGCCGGTACTTCACCAGAAGTAATAGCTCCAATTGCTGCCATGCCGTAGTTACCTTTTTGTGCATCTTGCCCTGCTTGGATTAAACCGACTTGTCCGATAGGTGTAGTTAGAGACTGGAGAAAAGAAGTGATTTGCGGAGCATAGGTTACAAATGCCATAAATGCCGCTGCTGCCGCAATTTGGATGAAATTGCCATCGGGATCGCGAAATGCTAATGGGTTGTTTCTTCCGTAAGCGTAAGAGTTCAATAATTGAGGATCGGATAAGAGCTGTTGGGATTCAAGTTTAGTCAATTCTTTAAGTTTGACGCTATCTCCAACCGCCAAGTATGCCGGATCTTGCGAGATAAATCTCCCAGTTGATGCCTCATAGTATCTCGCATTCATATAACTCAATCCTGTATCAGCATCGTATTCATGTCCAGCATATTTTCGTTGTTCTGAGAAAGTAGAAGCTTTTTCATCAAGTCGTATATCGCCATAGGGATAGTAATCCATCAACTCTTCAACTGTTCCGGGGCCATTGGTAACTACATTTGAACCGGTAAGATGGTCAGCATGAACAAAATAGATTTGAGCGGCGGCGCCTGTACCTTTGACCGTGGCAACAAGCTGATCTCTGGCAAATATCTGCTTGGTCGGCACCTCTCCGGTTATATTATAGTCTTTTGTAGGATAATAGGTAGTATCCGTGCCGTTGGAATATCCGATTCTCTGGCCGGAAACGTCGTAAATATAGCTGACGGTCATTGAACCGATCACTGATTGGGTTAATCTATTGTCATAGTTCCAGGTATTGGTTAGAGTGCCATCGGTTAATAAATTTCCATTATCGTCGTATGTGTAATTCGCGCTTCCAATACTGGTGACGGCATGAGGATTGGCTTTGCCTGTTTGGGAATAGGTATAGGCCACTCCATTTTTGGAAGTGATATTTCCGATGGCGTTGTAAGCGTAAGTTTCGGTATAGTTTTGTCCATTCACCGCTCCGGTAACAGTAGCGGAAAGCAAACGATTTAGAGAGTCGTAAGTATAATCAACTGTTTTTTTGGAGTTGGTAGCGGAATTATCGACAATTCTTGTAATATTGCCATTGGCGTCATAAGTGTACGCTAAATCCTGCGCGTGAGCGCCGCCTGTTATAGTAGTAACTTTTGAACTTAGCCTATAGAGTTTAGTGGAATCGTAAGTATTGGTGGTTGTAGTGCCGTTGGCATAGGTTTGAGAGGTGATTTTCTCAAGCGGAGAGTAGTTGAAGTTAGTTACGAGATCAGTAAAACCTGTTGCGCCGCTTGCTCCAGAAGGGTTGTTGTATAAAGCGGCAATATTGCTTGTAGTCAAAGCGGCGCTATAAATCCTCGCTTCGTCAAGCTTGCCGTCAAGATAGTTGCCGCTGCCCGGAGCAATGGCTCCCATTCTCAAAGGAGCAGTATTATCGTAAGTGACAGAACCTGTCCCGCCATAAGTTCCTGATACTTCTACTCCGTTGACGTAAAGGCTGATATTGTTGAGTCCTCGGATAACTGCGGCAATGTGGTACCAAGAGCCGGGAGCAACTACTCCGCCGCCAGAATCTTTGCCGGCAAGATTGGTTCCATCAGCATAAAATCCTCTGATTGCACCATTAGAAAGAATAATTAAGGCATAAGCCATTGTTTCCCAGCCAGTATCCCATTTGCTGATTACGGCAGTATTAACATTTAAAGTATCAAGCTTCACCCAAGCACTCATGGTAATAGGAAGAGATGGGCTGAGAGAGGGAGAATCCGGAGCGATAATCTCATCATTGATCCCGTCAAGATCAAGAGCGTTGCCGGAGATTCCGGGAATATGATTGGCGTTAGTCATAGCGCCGGAGAGAGTTCCCGTATTGTTGTTCCCGCTGGAATCGCTGGCTGTGAGTCCGGTGGTTTCATCAAAGCTCCAACGGCTCAAGAGATTAGTGCTTGAAGGAAGGTTTGGGTCAGTGGTTTCTTTGGTTGAGATTTTTTCAAGCAAACCCGCAGAATTGTATTCGTATTTAACCTGAGAGTTATCTGGATTGGTGATTAAAGCCTGATTTCCTTGGCGGTCGTAAGTATATTGAGTAATATAGTTTACCGAGCTGATGGTTTTAGTTTCTTTGGAAGTTAACCCGAGAGAATTGTATTCCTTTGCTTCGGTTGAAGCAGCATTAACAATGGAACAAATTCTTCCTTTGCCATTAACGCAAGTGTCGTAAGCGTAAGTTGCTTCTATGCCGGTTGCGCCGGTATAGTCTTCAGTGAGTTGCCGGTTAAGATCGTCATAGGTATAGTTAATGGTCTGGACTTTGGGATCTTTTTGGGAAATTAAATTGCCGCTATTGTCGTAAGTATAAGTCCAGGTGCCAAAAGTAGTATCGGCTGAGGCGTGAAGATCTTGGGCGGTTAATCTTTGGCCCAAAGCATTGTAAGTGAAATTGCGGATATTTCCCAGAGCATCAGTGATTTTGGTAAGGTTGCCAACGCCATCATAAGTATAGCTTGTGGTGAGCGTAGTCGAACCATGTTCATCGACTCGAATTAAATTACCATAAGCGTCTTTGTATAAATCTTTTTGAGTCCCTTTGGCATCAGTTGTGGTAACTTTCCAATCGTCATAGGTGTTAGTAATTGTTCCAACGGCATTGGTTGTCTCGATTATTCGACCAAGCGGATCATAAGCATAAGTGGAGTAAAGCGTTGCGTCCGCCGTCGCTGAAGTTCTAGGTATACCAGTTGAAAAATACGGAAGCGATTCTTTTTGCAGTAGTCCCCTGTTATTGTAAACAAGATCTTTAACTGAGAAGTTATTAGCGTCTTCGGCTTCCTTTCTGGTTTGGATCAAACGGCCAAGACCATCAAAATAAGAATAAGAATCAACGCTGGTTGTGACATCCAGATAATCGGTTTTTTTAACGCTTACCGCATTAGCTGTGTCGGTGTAAACATAGACAGATTTCGTAACCCATACTCCAAGCGAAACTTGATCAGGTTGTTTTTCTCCAGTCACCCTGTCCAATCCATCGTAGATTGTTTGGAAGACAAAGCCATTGGGGTCAGTGGTTTGCTTGGGTTTTCCAGCTGAATAATCATAAGTATATTGAGTTATCTGGCTCAAGGGATTGGTAACTGAAATGGGATAAAGATTATATGAATCATAAGCATAAGCGGTGATTTTACCTCTGGGATCAGTTGTTTGGGTTACCAAGCCGTAAGAGTTGTAAGATTTTTGGGTATTGATGTAATTCGTGCTGTCTTTCCAATTTTCTTCTTTGGTGAGATTGCCTTTGCCAACGCTGCCTAAAGCGAGATTATCGTAATAGTATCTTGATTCTTTGATTTTAGTAGCGCTTTGATTGGTTAAAGAGCTGGAAGAAGGCAAACCCAAAACATTCAAACTAGAGTTTGAAGCGTATGTAATTGTTTCGGTTAGTTTGTCAGTACCAACATCGGTAAAGGTTCCATTATCAGATCCGGTTACTTCACCTAATTGGATTTTTTGGGTAAGGTTGCCGTTAGTATTGTCGTAAGAGTAGGTTTCGGCTTTGTCTTTGTGGGTAGCGTTGCCATCATAGGTGAAATTGATCTTCTGGCTAAGTTTCACGAAATTCCTGTCATTACCCAAATCATAGTTTTCCCATTTGCTTATGGTTTTGGAATAGAGATTGCCTGAAATATCGTAATTTTCCGAACGATAGGGTTTGCCAATTTTTGAAGAGTGATCGCTGAACTCGCCTTGCGCGCTATTTGTGGCATCGCCTTGATGATAATAGGTTTTAGTAATATTGCCAGCCGCATCTGTTTTGGTGATTTTGGCAAACCCCGCGAATTTGCGGTCAAAGGCGGTGTTGTAGTAATACTTGCCGCCTTCATAAGAATAATTAGTAGTAGAAGTATTGCCAAAACTGTCGTTAGTGGCAATAGATTGGACGGTATCCATGATAAAAGGCAAGTTCGGATTGGAAAGAGTTGAGCCGGTTGAATACAAAGGCGTGGCCTTGTAGGCAATGTCTGTTTTGCCGCCTGTGGGGTAAGTGATTCTAGTAAGAAGATCGGATTTGGGGCCGTTATTCAGATAAACTTTTTTACTTTTAATAGGATAACAAACTGGATTAACCGAACCAAAACATATCGATGAAATATCCGTAGTCAAAGACCTAAGCATATCGGGCAAACCATCTCCATTAATATCCGCAATCCTAACCGAAGGACTATAAGCACCTTGATCCCCTAGATAATAGAAAGCTAGAGGTATTGTTTGGCCGTTAAAGCTATAGGTAGTCCAACCTTTACCGTTGTTTAAATAAAGTTCGCCGTAATTTTGTTCTTGCCAGGTTCCGTCAGGTAATTGGATTGAACTACCGAACAAAGACCTCAACACGTCTGCTAAGCCATCTCCGTTAACATCTGCAATTCGCATTCCATTTGAATTAATGCTATAAGGATCGTAAAAAGGATGAGGATTGGAAAGAGAAGTTTCCTGCTCCCAACCATTACCGCTATTCAGATAAACCTTATTAGCCGCAAGGTAATAGCAGGTTGGACTGGAACAAGGCGAACCAATATCAGTTGCAATGTACCTAAGCAGATCCGGCAAATTATCCCCATTAATATCGGCGATTTGAACCGATTGGCTAATTCTGCCATCATCTTTATAGTAAAAAGCCATTGGTACAGGCCAAGAAGTACTTTGAGTCCAGCCATGGCCGTTATTAAGATAAACCTCTGAATTATTAGTCTCATACCAAACATCATTGCTTCCTTTTGTTGAATAAAGATACACGGATTTAACTATATCAGCCAAACCGTCGCCATTGATATCCGAGATTTTAGACGCTTGAGTAATAACAACATTTCGTCCAGAAGAATCTGTTCCTCGAGAATAAAAATCTACAGGTATACTCCATGAGGTATCAAGCGTCCAACCATGGCCGTTATTTATATAGACTTTTCTTGAAGCTGGAATATAGTAACAGTTGTAGCTATAATCGCCGTAACAAGCATCAGCCCCGCCTTCTATGGATCTCAATATATCCGCTAAACCATCGCCGTTAACATCAGCAATCTGAACCGAGGCTGCAAGCTTACTGTTTCTATAATATTGAAAAGCTACTGGTATAGTCCAAGAAGTGTCTTGGGTCCAGCCATGCCCATTATTAAGATAAACTTCTGATGAATTACTTTCCTGATAAGTCCCGTCAGCTAATTTTGTTGACGAACGAAATGCAGATTTAAGCAAGTCTTGCAGACCATCCCCATTAACGTCCGCGATTTGAATTGATTGTGGGTAATTACCATCGTTTCTGATATAAAAATCTACGGGTATTTGCCATGATGTATCTTCAGTCCAAGTCCTGTTGTTATCCCAGCTAACAAGCATCATTTTCTGATAATCAAAACTTATTGCCGGAAGTATTGTAATGTTTCCACCGTCATCCTGTCCTGATTCTGTGATTGACCCGAGAAAGGATTGCGCTTTGTCAGTAGTTTTATAACCCAAAACATATTTCTTTACCCAATTCCCATTAACTTTCGTACGTATTTCATTGATCCGATAACTGGTAGTAACCGCGAATCCTGTTTTATATGATTTTGCAGCATTGGATACTGTTTCTTTTAAGAATTCAACTTCAAAAATGCCGTCCGTTGCTCCGCTTCCGGTGTAAACAATCCTTGAGGGATAAATTTGCCCTGCGTCTTTAAGATATTCGTAACGGATATAGTTATCATTCGTATCGCGGACTTCTTCAAGCATCCATTTAAAAACCTTGGTGGAATCAGTTGGGTTATCTTGTCTTGCGGCGGCACTGTAGCCGAATTTATACTTAGTCCCATTTTTATCTGTAACAAGCCAGGAATTATTGGAAAAATCATATTTCAGAAATTCTCCGTTATCCACTTTTGAACCATAACTTGTTCCGCTGATCAAAACCAGTTCTCCGGAAAGAGAAGAATTAAAATAATTTTCGGTATAGAGTTTATCAGTGCCTTTGCGATTGATTCTTTCAATGTATGGAATGTTTATATTCCAACCATAGCCAAAGGCGCTTTCTTCTGAAGATAATTGGCTGTTATAGGATAGTTTTAAATCCGGCTGCAAACCGTTTCTTCCCGGAGGAACAGTTATTGGGTAGTCATAGGTTAAAGATCCGTTGATATCATTGGGATTCAAGATTATTTGTTTTTGAGAGCTAGAGGAGTTTGAAGAAGTAGAAGAAGTTGAGGAGTTGGAAGTCGCAGTCATAGCTTGAGCATCTGCGGTGGTATCTGTTCCATTTTTATCCTTTTTATTTCCTTTATCCAAAATCAGAGAGTCTTTTGTCTTCCCTGAGTCAATCGAAGAAGCCTGTTCCGGGTTGCCAACTGGCGAGGCAGAATCGCTTTTCGCATTATCGGTAGAGGAATTGGTAATTCCTGCGGTGTCAGTATTTGCTGGTACGGCCGTATTTTGCGGCGATAAACTTTCAGTTGCGGCCGGAGAACTGTTCTCCTCGGCTAAGGCCGGTGCTAAAGGCGCAATAATAAACAAAAAAGCTAACAACGCGCTTGTTAACTTAACAGACAATGAGTTCCCCTTCATATGTTTTTTCGACGCAACCCTCTCTCCTTGGCACGCCAGATATAATGATTAAATTATCTTATCCACAATTCCTGTAGATCAGAAATAATATATCATAGATATGGATGAGATGTCAAAAAAGTTATCCACACTAAAAAGGTCTTTGGGTTGTGAATTACCCTGTAGGAGGGTTGTGAAAATTATTCGCTTTTAAAGGCTTGACTTCTTCAAAATCTCTGCTATAATATAGATAATTTACTAACACACCTAATTTACTTATGTTAAAAGGCTTTATGCAAAGCAAAAAGGATCAAATGCTAGATATTAGCCTTAATTTTAGCCAATTTAAGAAAGGAATGATAAAAGCCTAAAAGTGAATTAAGTGTGGGAGTAATTCCCACTTTTTTGTTCTTTAAAGGCTATGAAGACAGTAAAATTCATAGCGAACCTAATGATTTAGGTTTAAGAATGAAAAAACTCGACATTAGTCGAGATGTAGCCCTTTAAAAATTTATCAGTTTAATTTCTTCAGGACAGAAGTTTGGTTATAAGAGAGATGTAGCCAGAAGACTGTCTTGAAGAAGCAAACGTTTTTTGTGTTTTGTATTTGGACAAAGTTTGCTACTTTACGGCAGAATTGAGATAACTGAAAATTAAAAGACCTTTAAGATCAGGAGTAATGACAGAAATGGTAGTAAAAGGATTTGGATCAGTACATAAAAATGAACGGGTTGGAGAAAAGGGATTTAACGAAAGCCTATACAAATACGTGGCAATAATAATCGGTATATTCATTATAGCCGCATTTGTATGGTCCAACATGCCGCTGGCAAAGACCGTGTCAAATAGCATACAGACAACTACAGGTGTATCGACTAGCGATACAAGCACCGGAGCGGCGAATCCATCCCAGGTAAATAATGCTGGGCAGGAGACGGATGGAGTAGCAGGCGCATATATAGCAGGTGTATATACGCCAAAGTTCTATCCAAAAGGAGACACGATTTATCAAGGAGTAGACATAGATAACATACCGGCAATAATACCCTTTAATAATGGTAAAGTCTATATAAAGGACATGAAACGTAAGGAAGATTATCTATCTGGGAATTTGGGTGCAGCAAGCGCTCGCTATAACGAAAGAGTATCCTTTACAATACTGGATAGTAATGGCCAATACCTAGGGGGTAACGGGCCATTCACAATATCGGATGAAAAAGAATCTTCTTTCAAAATTCCAATACCGGCAAACGCAAAATATCTAGTAATATCAAACGGATAGACAAATGTCTATCCGTATTTTTATAGATTTTCAATTGTAATATCTATCCAATCTTCTGCTACATTGCAAGCTTCATCTGTAATATGAAGCCATGCCTTATAAACCCCGGGCTTATCATAAGTATGATATGCTTTCATGGCAGAATCTTTGCACCCCGATATGGGAATAGGGAAAGGGAAAGGTCCGATAACCGGACACATAGTAACCACGGTATTACATCCTATATCTGAAACAAATCCACCTATAAAATCATTATCAAAATCCATTTCATAACGAACAATGGGTTTACCGCTAATATTATAGGTAACTCCGTCAAAGAATATTTTTTCACCAACTTTTCCCCATATACTTTTCGAATTTACATCAAACGCCGTCTTCCCCGCCCTTAAATCCGCTACCATGCAATGATACGCGTTATCATTCGCCAACGTCGTATCCGAACAAATTGACTGGCAGGCAGATCCTCCGGTTGCTGAGGTAATAGAAGCAGTAGCGGGACTGGAGGCATAATTGGCAGTAGTACAAGTGGTCATTCCATTGATGACAAGCGATACGGCAGTGCTAGACGATCCTGCGTACGTGGCATCTCCGGCATAAACTGCTTGGACCTGATCGGTTACCGCGCATGTGGCAGTATAGCTGGTTGTAAAGTTTCCATCGGCACCGGAAGTTGCGCTAAACGTAGTTGAAGCGTTTAATGTGCTATTAACCTTATTGATCTTGATCGAACCCGCCACGCCTTTACCGGCAGTGTCAGTCAATTTTCCCGATAATGTTATACTATTACCGGGGGCTGTGCTTGAACCAGGGTTTGGGGATACTGTCAGGGTTAAAACCGTCGGAACCAAAGTTGCTCCTGATTTCGCGTAAACTTTCTTTCCATCAATGCAAACGCAAGGATTAGCCGCCGTCCCTGTGCCGGTGCGTTCGCGACGCAGGTATTTTTAGCGTCAGCATAACTATAGGTGCCTGCTCCGCTCACTCCTACCGATTTTAAAACAAGGATGTCGGGATTGATAGTGCTTAAGATCAGCCACGAAACAAGCGCTAGGATCAATCCGGTTACCGCCGAAGTAATGGCGTCTTTGGCTTCTTCCACCGAGCTCGGATTTCCGGCTGAAGTAAGATAGCGCATGCCTCCATAGATGATCACGGCCATCGCCAGGATTCCGACCACGGAGATGAGGAAATTATAGAGTCCGGATAGATAAGTAAGCAATCCGGCATCGGCATTGACGCCGGGTATAGCAACCAAAGGCACGTAATTGGTATTGGGGGCCGCGGCTAAAGCCGGAGAAACGAATAAAAGATTTAAAAACAATACGGCAAAGATTAAAAATATTTTTTATTACAGCAAAAAATTTTTGAAAACATAGTATTTTTAAAGATTTAAAATACCTAAAAATTATCCCGTAAGCGGAATCCCACTTGAACGGTACAAGCTACTCATCAGTTTATATTATACCTCTTTTCCTCTTTTTGAGCAAATAACTCTGAGGCTCCGGAGATTCATTATTTTGGCTATTACCTTGTTTGGATACGCCAGTTTTAGCTAGATCAAGTTTAGATACCTCGGCTGAAATAGGCTGTTTAATCGGTAATAATATCACAAAAGTCGAGCCTTTGCCTTCTCCGAGACTTGAAGCCTGAATTTTACCGTGATGTTCGTCAAGAATTTGTTTGGCGATAAACAGCCCCAACCCTGAACCATTTGGATTAAAATTATTCGATTTCTTGCCGCGGGAGAATTTCTTGAAAAGTCTTTCTTTATCTTCCTCACTTATTCCCACTCCGGTATCGGTAAATTTTACGGAAATGTTATCATTTTCGCGCTTGAGCGTGATATCCAGTCCGCCTTTTTGGGTGTATTTCTCGGCGTTATCGACTATATTCATAAATACATGGAAAAGATTCCTTGGATCGGCTTCAATTATGGGTATCCCTTTTTCTATTTTATCAAATTTTATATATAATCCTCTTCTTTCGTAATTGGCTTTAAACATTTCAACGACTTCTCTTATCATTTTCTCGACATCTACGGAATCAAACACTAATTTCAGCTCGCCTTCGGACTCCATTGCTACAAGCATATCATTAATGATGTTATTCAATCTGTCAGCGTTAGCCAAAACCCTGTCTTTTATTCCTTTCATTTTATCGGCAGTATAATGATCGAAGTCGCCGTCATGCCACATTGAAATAAGCCCGCGTACGGCAGTAAGCGGAGTCCTTAATTGATGCGAGACAATATGGAGAAAATCATTTTTCATCGTAAGAATTTCTTCAAGATTGTTTTTAGTCCGGGTAAGCTCTTCGATGTTTTTGTTTAAAGTTTCATAATATTGCAGATTTTCAAGCATTACTCCGACTTGCTGGCTGAAGGCGGTTATGAGATCCATGTCTCTTTGGGTGATTTCTCTAAGAGGTTTTGAGAACATAAGCATAAGAGCACCGAGTTTTACGCCTCTTACATTAAGCGGTATTGTAACAACTGATTTTATACCCATTGCTTTTTGCATCAATTGCGCAATATGCTTTTCCACCGGCGGAGACGCAAAATCTGTCAATTTTTCGCTTTTTTGAATTTTATTGCTTAAAATCGCTTCTATGGTTAAATTATGACGATTTTCTTCACTAACTACTAACGCATAGTCGGTTAGGGCTGGTTTGGGTAATAGACTCACTCCCTTTTTCAGCAATATCGATTCGGTAGTAATATAAGCGTAAACGCTATTACTCTTTTCGTCGCAACGAAGCAATGCGGCTCCTATGATTTTTGTATAACCAAATTTTGTTGGAAGAATGTTTAAAATATTCTGGATGCCTTTTTTAATTCCCGATCCAGAAGAACTGGTTTGACTCAAAGATAATAAAGCATCCAAATCCTCATATTTTTCTGTAAGATTTTTATTTACTTTTTCCAGCTCCAGTGTATACTGCTTTATTTTATCGTAAGCTGTTTCCAGTTCTCTTCTGGCTTCTCTCTCCTTTTTAATGCCCTTGATAAGCTCTAAACTGAAATACAGGAAAGTAATTAAAATTCCCGCTTTCAATAACTGCATTATCAGATTGTTTGTTAGAAATAGAATGTCCGCCAAGAGGATAATCGAGATAAAGGATACTAAAACCTGAATCAAAAGAACTTTTACGCCCATTAACTCATGCTTAAAAATAGCGTAAGCGGTAAAAGCAATAAGAAATATTGTTGAATAGTTCCAAGCCCAAGAGAATTTATAATTATTGAAAAACACAGGAAGCAAAACATCAAATATAAAATTCAGAACTGCAAATATAATAAAGCCTGTTATAAAATATTGAATTTTTAATTTTTCTACTTTGGTAGAAATAGAATACTTAGTCACAAGAATCTTATTAATTAATAAAGTAAGTAAAATCACATATCCATAAAAAGTCAGCCTGCCAAACGAAGAAAATTCTGGATAAATTCCCCAAGATTCAACTATGGAATTCTTTATAATTAAATCTGTAAATATCGTAAAGAAACTAAAAAGCAAACCGTAAATAATTATTAATTTTCCAAGTTGCTCATAGAATTTATTTTCTCTTGTAAACAAAATAATGAAATAGTAGTAAAAAATAAAAAATAAAAAAACTGAACTGCCTGATATTCTGAAAAGAACTAATGAAAGATCTTTGTTATCAGAAAGCGAAGCAAAGTGGTAAAGTGTTATCCATAATAAAATTGAAATAATAAGCAATGAAAAAACCTTGTTAGTTTTTTCTTTTTTACTACCCCCAAAGCCCAAACTGCCAAAAGAAATCCCAAAATATCAACTAAATATATTAAAAAAGTGTTTATAGAATTGTAATTAATCATGCTTGTGATTCTTTATATATTGAATTTTTCTGATAGCTTTATCCAAAATGTAATTTATCTCTTGCCAATTTTTTTGATTAAGCTTTGTAATTTTTTCCATTTTTCCTATCTCAGCCTTTCTATAGTCTTTGAAATTTTTACATGAACCATTTATAAATTTGTAAGCTATGACTGTCGATCCAAAAATTACCGCTGCCTTAAGAAATCTATTTGTTGCCCAAGCACAACCAACAGTCATGAGGGGTTTATATTTTTTCGATTGTATAAAATCTTGAAATCTAGGGAGAAGATAGCGGCTAAACATTAAATTGTCCTTTGTCACAATAAAACATTGACAGCCTATTTTTTTTGTTTTTAAAACAATGTTCCTGAAAGAACATTTGTTACAAATAGGATGATCAGCGGGTTCACATTTTTCACTGAATCTTCCAAAAGGACACTCAAGAGGTTTAGAGCAGTACGCTAATAGTATAAGAAAGTCTGCTGGAGATTTAGCAATTTTGTCAATAATTTCATCAACATTTTTAAATCCTACAAGAATTGAGTTATTTATTACTCTCTGTTTTTTAAATAATTCATTCGTTTTTTTTATACAACCAGTAATCTCTACCGGATGCTTTTGTGATTCTTTTAATAGAGATTCGGTAATCTTTCGAGATAAATGTTTGCTTAATTGCGAAATCTCTCTTTCGTATTCTAAAAGAAAGGGTTCTTCTTCAGAAACAATCGACTTACTTCGTTTCTCTATCCTTCCATATTTCTTTGCTCTTTTCGGTTCTAAGGGAGTAAAATTATAACAAGAAAGCAGAGATTTGCTCTCTGGATTTGATTTTCTTTTTATTTTTTCCATTTAATAAGCTTATTAAAATAACGGCAGAGTTTAGTTTATTTTACCACATTTTAATTTCTAAAGCAAAGTAAGCAATCTTTTCCATACCTTATTTTTTGGGGTCTCACTATTCTGCCACTTGTTTTAATACCCTTTTCGCATCCTCGTGAAGAAGCGCATTGAGGGTTTTTAACGATTTTTCAACGGTCGGTTTTTTATCGCTAATAACAGCCTCAAAAAATCCCGCGCCAAGAAGATCCACTACATTTTTATCCTCGGATACTGCCATTTCGTCTAAAAATTTGCAGATTTCAACAATCTCTGGATTACTGATTGGGTTATTCGCTTCGCTTACTATTCTATTGAAATAGCGTCCAAAATTAGCGTAAACCACATGAGGCAAATCAAAATCACAGTGCTCTATTTCCGAAGAAGCCAAATAATGAGGGAATCTGCCAAGTAAAATATTAACGATTTCACAATATATCATATTGATCTATTTTATTTTAATCCGCCATCCATAAATCACGAAAACATCCTTAGCTTAAATTAGCTCTATTTTAACATAATTTAGAGTTGATGCAAAGGACGAGTAGATACAGAATGAGTGAACTTTTATTTTGGTTTTTATTCGTGAATCCTTAGTAATACCTTCGCCATCACGAAGTATTAACACCACTGATTTTCCTTATTTGGTCAAAGATTTGCTGAATTAAAATTTGGTCAGGCTTTTCATTGACCTTTACGGCGATAGTCTGGATCTTTGGATCGCCTCTCATTCCGTTATAAAATAAACCAAATTTATAGGTACCAGTTGTGTTGAAGATGTATGTTGTCCTTCCACTTCCTCTAACCGTTATATTTGCCATCTTTTGATTCATCTCGACAAGCGTGAAAGTATCATCATCATAATTGTTCCATTCCAACGCATCACCAGCATTTATTTGTTCATTTGGCTCACCGAAGTTGTAGTTCATTATCCTTGTAACATTAACCCTTAACTCCGCTGATTTTAAGTA
>NZ_FZMP01000008.1 GCF_900196725.1 Candidatus Methanoperedens nitratireducens
TTTAATATTTCGATAGGTTTATCGAAATCCTCTATACTAAATTGACAGCCCGTTCCGCTCAAGTATCCGCCGGATAATTGCGGCGCTGCTGCAAAGTTCGCACTGCTTGAACGATTGTACCCTTACTACTTTTGCATTTATTCCATGCGCCCTTAATTGCGCTTCAAGCTCGGTTTCCTGGAAGAACTGGTTTTTACCGAGAGCTACGATATCGGGTTTTATCTCGCGAAGTGGCTTGAACATATCCTGTTCGTCCCCGAGAAGCGCCTTATCCACGATACGTAAGGACTGCACCATCGCAAGCCTCTGCCCTTCGGGTATTATGGGCTTTGGTTTATGATTTATCATAGAATCGCGCGCCACTATGACGTAAAGTTCATCACCCAGCGCCTTTGCTTCTGAAAAATACAGCAGGTGCCCGGGGTGGAGCAAATCAAAAGTACCGGTTGCAAGGACTCGAACCATCAGACACCAGATTATTTTTTATTACTAAATATGTTTGTAATTCACTTTCCGGCTGTGGGACAAAATAGAATAATCTTCAATCACGCACATTTTTAGTAATTATCACGTAAACATTTCTTCCAATATATTTTCTGGGAATATCTGCTTTTGCTGAAGTACCAAACAGAGTAACAACCCTTTCCAAAAATCTTTCTATTTCGCGGTCCTTCAAAATCAAGCCTTCTTTTTGGCAGTGGCATAATTTAAGATACTTAACTCTACTTCGTTAGGTTAGAAGGTCGCTTTGCCCCCTCATGTTGATTCCAATTTTTCACAAATATTTGGTTCAAGTAATCTTCCGATAGCGATTTGCTCGAAATTGGATATATTCAAGGTGGGACAGGCTCTTCAAATATCATTAAATTTAAGTATCGTATTTTGGTACACTACCCAATTCCGTACATTGAGCAATATTATCTCAGAAATAACTCTGAATCAGGATTTTCAGCAGATAAGAGATGGTTTGGATGGAAAGTGGGAAAAAAGAGATGATCGGACTGGTACAGCTTTAACCTGCACTGGAGTCCGGCATAATTTGTTAAACTTGTACCCCACTTAATTCTGTCCCACAACCTGGTAAATTTATGCTCCGATCGGGATTTTAGCGCATTTTTACAGGTATAGTTTACACTGTTTAAAAAATATTCTCCCTGCTGTACATTGTTTTAGTGCTATAT
The DNA here is from genome assembly GCF_900196725.1 of Candidatus Methanoperedens nitratireducens. Classification (GTDB taxonomy): domain Archaea; phylum Halobacteriota; class Methanosarcinia; order Methanosarcinales; family Methanoperedenaceae; genus Methanoperedens; species Methanoperedens nitroreducens_A. The sequence continues at coordinate 1,182 of NZ_FZMP01000008.1, forward strand.
AAGTTTAACCAATAAAATTATAAATGAAATAATATTAAAATCTTTTATTACTGTGGGATTGCTTCATGAAACAATAAGTGGACCAAGGATAACCACCATCAATTCTTCCATAACTATATCATCTTATGAATTGACGATATTTTGACAATGTTACACCTGAACCTTCTCCCACTTCTGTGAACCTCAATCCTCTCACCTAACTATGTGTTTGCATCCCCAGATCCGCTTTCTTAAATTTTATCTATTGATTTAACCTCGATTTCTCTCACTTTCCTGAGATTTTCATCTTGTGTTATTAATTTGCATTTGTGAATCATACAAGATGCGGCAATCATAGCATCAGGAAGCTTTATTTTATATTTTGCTCGCATTTTGGCAGCATCTTTCGCGATGATGAGGTCTACGTCGGTTATTGTAAGATTGTTTATAGCTTTTATATCTGTAAGGAACGTCTCACCTTTCTCAGATTCGTCCTCTGCATAAAATCCGCTTAAGATCTCTGAAACGCAAATCACTGAAGTATAGCCTGTATGTTTCCCATTGTGAACATCTAGAAGAAGTTTTTCTGCAAGTTCCCAGGTTTCCTCTTTATTCAAAATAGCAAGAAAAATGTTTGTATCAAGGAAGATTCTCATTTCTCTTCCCACTCGCTTCGTATTTTACGCTGGTACTCCAAACCCGCACCAAAAATGCCTTTTCCAAGACCTACAAGATTGGCCACAGGGTTCTGGGGGGCTTTTTTAATTACTACCTTTTCATCTTCTAAATCGAAAAGTACCTTCTCGCCAGCTTTAATTCCGAGAATTTCTCTGAATTTCTGTGGTATAGTTATCTGCCCTTTTTTTGTTATCCTGCTATATTCCATAAATGAGTATTACCATTTGGTAATACTTAAAAGTTTTGTCGCGTAAAATTAGCATCTAACATTTTCCTCTCCCACGGCTTTGCCCCTTCCTCGACCAGTTTGCTTTCTGCCGTAACTGCATCGAGCAGTTCAGGTTCAGCGGTAATCTTCCTTATAGCCTCTACTGCTATGCTTCTTTACTGCTATGCTTGACCAGTCTATTGAAGTGTACCTATGCCAATACGCAAATCTTCGGGGAGCCGTACTGTGACTTCTGCCATATTCTGAGTCTCAAGCTCTGTTAATTACGGATAGCTTTGCACTTAAAATCCGTGAAGTTTCTTTAATGTTTTTAAAAGCCCTTCGTCCTTTGCTTTTTTGTCCAGATAATTGAAGTCTATTCTGCTATGATAATATCTAAGCATGTACTCTGCTTGCTTGCAGTCTGTATCCGACTTCCACTCACTGCATGCAGCCATGCGGTCGATTATCAAATCCTCGATTCCAATCACGTATAGCTTTAGATCGCCGACTTTTATTGTCGTGACTTTATCCCTGTCTTCCGCTAAATTGTCGCCTGGTACTTCCACATAAATACCTATCTGCTCACTAATCCAGTGCCTTCCACTACGCTTGAAACGAAAGGTATTTTCCAGAATCTCGCCTATTATTTTCTGGTTCCCTATGAGATCTATGTCGTAACTTGGAAAGATCCCTTCAGTATAAAAATCTACAGCAGACCCTCCAACAACAATAGGACGTGTGTTTCTTTTCTCAGCCTCTTGTGTTAGAAGTGACATAAAATATGCTTTTTTATCTACAAGGTTCTCTATGGATGCTATTTTTTTCAGTTCTTCTAGCATATCGTCCTTTCCATTTCTCTTTCGTTAATCCACTTCACTTTTCCTTTTTTGATGCTGCTTTCTATGTTTGCTTTCATTATGCTGTATAAGCCAGAGGTCTCATCTTCATCCCTTGGCTTGCGTCTGACGATTTTATTCAAAGGAGTGATTACTAAACTACCCCCAGTTAAACTTATATCAACTACTTCTGGTAAACCCATTTCTTGCAGCAGATATTGCGGGATTATTATTCCCATGCTGTTTCCAATTCTTCTGACTTTTTATTCCATGTTATAACAATGTTATTACTTAATGGAATATATATTTTTGCTATCACTGTGCATTGTGTCTAAAGTCGGCGGGTTGCACCCAAAGAAATCTTAAAGAAAAGAATGGATACTCGGGCTTTGAATTGAAAAAGTAGGGGATTTTCTTATTACCAGCTATAATTGTCAGATAATCCCTTTAGAGCGGGTGGATATCATGTAGCTTATTAAGAACTCTTTACCCAGGTGCAATTATAACCGGCAGAATTATAATAAATGTTGCGGTCTGTGTTTGCATCTTTATATAGCAGTTGTTTGTATATTTTTTAACATAGATGGGAATTCAACTCCTATAGCCAAGTTGAGAGACCTAGCCCAATTGGTATATTCCGATTAGGACATGCTCCATTATACACAATCAAGGCGTATCCTAATTTCAAGCTTTCTTCTTCTCTTCAGGATACCATCCTCCTGGAATTACCTCAAATTTCCAGATATCCTTAAAAGGATGTAAGTATTTTATTGCATCTTGCGGACTTATCTTTTTTTTCTGTACATTCTTCCAATCTGCTCTATCTATTGTGCCAAAAACAAAATATTCGTTACCTATGATATCCGGCGCATTTTTTTCACAGGCAGCGATAAGGAGTCTTTCTAAATCTGCTTGTTTAACAATAATCAAATCACAACTGGGACAGTATCGGCAGGATTTATTGAGCAAGAACAAATTTTTGGGTTCAATGTGAATTACCAGACAATACTTTCTAATTTTGGTTTTTGATTCACATTTTGGGCAACGTGTAAAGGAGCTATCAATATAGGGATTTAAGAAGAAGTAGTGACGTGCTCCTTTTAGTTTCGTTTGAGATTTTTTATTTTGCAATTTACTAGGCATCTGCAAACGCCTCTCTATAGTTAGCAAGCTGCAGCCTTCTCTCAAGCATCAAATTACTTTCTTTAATATTAACCGCCTTGATTGTGTAAAGATTTATTCATTTGTAATCAATTATGATACGAAATGCTAAAGAGGTATCGTTTTTTATGCCGGTTTTTTTACGATTAAAATAAGAAACTTCACCTGCAACATCAAATTTATCCCCTGTCAAGACGAAAAGAAACGAAACCATGGAAGTCAAAATCATTAGAAGCCCTGATAGAAAAAAGACCATTCAAGCTAAGATGGTCGGGGAAACTCTTGTTGTGCATCTCCCTCTTGGAATGCATCGTAAAGAGGAACGAAAAATCATACAGAGGATGAAGGAAAAAATCGAGAAAAAGAAGCTGAAGAAGCAAATCAATAAAGATGATTATCTAATAAAAAGATTTGATGAATTCAACAGCAAGTATTTCCAGGGGAAGCTCAAGGTAAATTCCATCGAATTTGTTACTAACCAACAAAGGAACAGGGGAAGCTGCACACCTGCCAGGGGCACAATTCGAATATCCCACAGGCTTCTGGATATGCCGAAATGGGTTCTCGACTATGTAATCATGCATGAAATGACCCATCTGGTGCATCCCAACCATTCTAAGGAGTTCTGGGCAAAAGTTGGCGAGTATAAATATACCGAGAGAGCCAGAGGATTCTTGATGGCAAAAGGAATGGAGGAAGAGATAGAAAGCAATTGCGATGATGAATGATGCCATACTTTTAAAAGTCGATGATGTTATTGATGAGTGCTTCCGGTCTCTTTTCCCATTCCAGACATTTAACCGTATGCAATCTCAGGCAGTTCCAATCATCCTGGAATCTGATAGGCACTGCGTTGTAGCCGCACCGACTGCAAGCGGTAAAACGGTCATAGCTATAACAGCAATGGTTCGTGAGCTATCCAAGCCATCGCATGGAAAGATATTATACATTGCGCCAATGCGTGCCCTCACCAACGAAAAAGAGTCGGAATGGAACGATATCTTTAAAAAGATAGGTTTTAACATATATGTTGTATCAGGTGAACGGGAATTATCAGAAAAGCGTGCAATGGAAGCAGATGTTATCATAACAACTCCTGAAAAATGGGATTCTGCTACCAGAAAATACCAGACTGATAGATTCGCCTTTGTACGTGATGTATCGTGCGTCATAATAGATGAGGTACATCTCATAGATTCCGATATAAGAGGAGGGACTTTAGAAGTTCTAATCAGCAGAATAAAACGGATAAATAAGGACAAGCCGCTCAGGATAATAGCCCTCAGCGCCACCATGCCTAACATTGAAGATGTTGCTGAGTGGATAGGCGCAGATAAGGAAGAGATTCTTAAATTTGATGACAGCTACAGGCCAGTTAAGCTTGAAACGGATGTTTTTGCCTATGATCCTAAAGAAAGCGAGTTCATCAATAAATACGTAAGGCTGTATAAAGCACTCAATCTGATCAAAAAGCCTTTGCGAGACGGCCATCAAGCACTCATTTTTGTTACAGCGCGGGATGATGCGGTTCGATCTGCCAAAAAGCTTCTTGAGTTCTTCGAGAAAGACGGCAGGATGTATCTCACCGAAGCTGAATACGAGTATGTATCAGAATTAGGAAAGCTGATAAAAAACCAGATACTGAGCCAGACTATCCGGTGGGGAATAGCTTTCCACCATGCAGGGCTAAACAAGATGGACAGGGATACTGTAGAAAATTTATTCCGCAAGGGAATTATAAAAGTCCTTATATCAACCTCAACCTTGGCATGGGGCGTCAATCTTCCAGCCAGAATTGTAGTGATAAGGGACGTGGAGATAAATGACCCTCTTGAGGGCAATAAAGAACTCAGTCCGATAGACCTGCTTCAGATGCTCGGCAGAGCGGGAAGACCTCAATACGATGATAGAGGGTATGGATGGGTTATTGTTCCCTATGCAAAAGCAGAGATGTACAGGCAACTCCTGAAAAAGGGAAAAGAGATAGAATCAATGCTTCATGAATCTCTTCCTGAGCATATCAATGCTGAAATCGCCATGGGCACGATTAACAATATTAATGAGGCAAGAGAATGGATTAGAACCACTTTTCTATATAGGTGCATAAGGAAAAACCCGGCAAAATATAATAATCTTGACCTTAACGAGAAAGTTAAGGATGAAATCAAAGTACTCATTTCAAATGGATTTGTCGATTTTAACCCGGATACATACGATTTTCATCCAACTCAACTGAGCATTATAACATCTATCTATTATGTCAATATAAAAACAGCTATATTGTTCAGAGAGTACGCGAAAAGAGAGAATCTCACACTATCAGAAGTGCTGGAAATCATATCAAAAGCGGATGAGTTCAGCGAAGTGGTTGTTAGACCAAAAGAACACGCTTTAATCAAAAAAATCCTTAAAGATAGAACAATCAATCTGAAAGGTGGATCACTAAAAGTCGCAGCCATTCTACTGGCCTATATGCATGGCGAGATACCCTCTGAATTCCGAAGCGATGGATGGGTTATAAAACAAAATACGGAGAGGTTGCTTAAAGCACTGGAGCATATTTTTCAGAATTATTCAACTCCTTCTAACGTGGCTATCGTAAAAAATACAAGTACACTGATTAAAAACAGTATACCGGATGAAGCTGAACCGTTATTACAGATTCAGTCTATCGATATAAAAACAGTAAAAACTCTTATCCAACACAGCATAAGGAGTATGCAAGAATTATCAGTCCAAACGCTACAAACGCTGACAGCCATTGGAATAAACGAGGCAAAAGCGAAGCGCATCTTGAAAGAGCTTGAGAAATACCAGGCTGATCAATCGCAACTGAAGCTAATTCCTGATGAAAGCATCAGAGAGGAATGCTTGATTGATGCAGCGCCTGTAGATACTGAGAATAAAACAATAGGAGGGGTTGTGAAAGAGCAGGTAGCTGAATTTATCCATAATGAAGAAAATCAAGATATTGTAGAAGAATTGATCGAACAGCTTGAGAATCAGCCCGATAGTCACCCTGTATATCTTATTGCGGGCTATGCCGAAATAGAATATTCAGGCAGAAAAGATGATAAAAATGAAGGACAGAGACTTATAATTATAAAGCCTGGCGGCACTATAATCGTGCATGGTGTTACTGGATTGAAGCCTCTAAACTATCAGGCCAAAGAGGCAAAATTTAAAATTCAAAACCATGATAACAGGCTTATAATAACCTCAGAAAGCACCAAAGCCAAAGAGAAGCTGGTAATCAAGTTCAGTCAAATTCCGAAGATAGTAAAGCCGTTTGTATAAAACAATTACATAGGAAATGTTAGCTATAATTTGCACTTTACAAGATGCTAAAAATGACTAAATGTAATAGCTCCAGACATGATAATGGTATCACCGATATAGAGTCTAATACGAATAAGAACAATTTAAAAATAGGAGACCCGGTCAGGGTAAAAGAAGGAACAGTGTGTCCCGACCTAAAGGATCTGTGCATCGGAGGATGGCAAGGGAGAGTTTCAGAAATAACAGAGGATAAAGACGGCAAGATGCTCGTTTGCGTACGATGGGATAGTATAACTTTAAAAAATATGCCCGGTTATTTCATCGAGCAGAGTGAAGTAGAAGGACTGGATTATACAACGATGTGCCTCTGGACTGAGGAAGTTGAACTATCTGAACCAAGGGATAAAAAGGAGAAACAGAAGAGGCCGTTAAAAAGATTTTGAAAACCCATTCCTGGAGCTGGCTTGGTGAAGAAGGTAAGAGAATCCAGAAAGTACTTACTGGTGTTGATGAAGAAGACGAGATGGAAACTTTTAGGGCGTAGGAGAGGTATTTCGAAAAAACTCTGGCTTTTCCTTTTGATGCCAAAGTGCTGGGATATCAGGATAAAGGACCGCTGCGGTCAGGAGATAAGGTCAGTGTAAAGAAAATCTCTCTGGTAGATGACCACTACGGGATAATCGTTGAGTTAAGGCGAGGGCGCAAAAAATATGATCATCCCCTCTATGATCTGGAAGCCATAAACAAAGATCCAATAAACTATCAACCTGTAAAAGATTACTGCGTCTGGTTTGCAAATCGATAGTAGCCTGCCGAAGAATTTAACCGGATGTACATATTTGGGTTTCACTTTATAAAAGCGCCTCCAAAGACTTCAAATACATGAGATCGCTAATGTTATTTAACGAGAGAGGAGAGTTAGAAGTATGGACTTTACAGGAACATGGCATATTTATGAGATGGAGGCGTGGGATGAGGACTATTTCAATATGGAAGTTCAGGCTTATATCACGATAGAGCCTAACAATCATGGATGTTTTCAGTTTGGTTTAGTTTCTGGTGATATGGACGGCAGGATTGTTGATTATGCTGAAGGCAAAAGGTTTGAATTCACCTGGGAAGGAAATGATGAATGCGATCCTGCCTTCGGCAGTGGTTGGGTCAGATTAAAAGAAAAAGATACACTGGAAGGCGAGTTCAGATTTCATATGGGGGATAGCTCTACCTTTTTAGCAAGAAGAGCAAAATAACAAATGCTTAGCTGCGCACTGTCAGGTGCCTGTTAACTGGTGTGTTTCTCTTTTTTTCAAGATCTTCCAATCTTTCATAAATGCCTTCCAATTCGGTATTGCATCTGGTAAGACCCATCCGATAAATTTCATCAGCCTTATCGTAGTTTGCAGGAATTTTGCTATCTTTAAAGCCACAATACATATCACCCCAGCCAATATATCCCCAAACGTTGTCCGGAAACCTCTTTACCAGTTCTTTGAATAGTTTCTCTGCCGTTTCTATGTCCCCCAGAGCAGCATATGATTCAGCTTCTGCCCTGAGCATGTTCTGTATTATTAACTCATCTGAATGAGGAAAGATCCGGCAGAAATCCCGACAGTACTTGATTCTCTTCGAGTAAAAAGAATCATCCTCCGATCCTGCGTTACCCAACTCCATTTCAAAATCCTGGCACCAGTTAAAGATACTTTGTGTTAGCTGGGGAATGAATTCATCCGCATCCCTTACAGATTTGAGATGTGGGGGGACAATACTTATTATCATATTCCACGCTTTTTCCCACTTCTCCATTCCACTCTTGTAATCCCTGCTTTCAATATCCTCATAGCCTTCTTGCATTAGATTATCGATCATTTCGATATTGCATCTTTCCGGGATTATTCGGTTCCATAATTCTATTATCGCTAACCAGATAAAATCTTCATCCGTACCCTGTGCATGAAAATCCTGTGCATAATAATGATCTTTAGCTAACTGCATTGCAGAGATGTAATTTTGAGCCTGTTTTTTGAAACTCTCTACCTCAAAATTTACATTCAATGATTTTAATTTTTCAATTATTTCTGAAGTGCTCATCTTTCTTACTTTATTAAGATTCCAGCTCCCTAAAATAAAATCTTTAAGGTTTATACTCTTGTCATCGTGGTATTTTTCCACTTCTTCGCTAATTTTTTCCAATTGCTTTGGATTATCGGTTAACCTCTGTTCAAATCTCATAAGGGCTAACGGGCTAACAAGTGGTTTTTCAGGTTTTGGGATTGTTTTATTGACAGTAGCTCTCTGGCTGTTTAAACAACAGCGTTTATATTTTTTCCCTGAACCGCATGGGCACGGATCATTTCTTCCAATTTTCTTTGACATTCTCATCAACTACTTTGTTTTCTCACTTTATAACTTTTCTGTTCAAAATCCAGTTGATGCAGATCTCTGCATTGTATCTGGCATTTTCATTTTCCGGATCGGTTTCAAGCGCTTTTGTGAAAGATTCCAGAGCAACCCTATAATTTCCCATTTCCATAAGAAGTACACCTTTGTTATAATATGCTAAACTGTAGTTTTTATCCAGGTCAGTTGCTTTTTCGTAGCAGTTTAATGCCTCATCGATATCCCGCATATGCTGGTATGTAATTGCTTTATTTAACCATGCTTTAGGATATAAGGGGTATAACTCCAGCGTCATATTGAAAAAATCCAATGCTGAAGAATAATCTCCGAGGTAATCATAACATATCCCTGTATTCATATAAGCATCAGTGCACACCGGGTCGCTTTTAATTACCTCTTTATAACAGGCTATTGCTTTCTCAAATTGCTGGTCAGCGATAAGCATACTGGCGTCCTCCATCAATTTATCACATCTCTGTATTTCTGGAATTTTTCGAATTTCATCAAGCCATCTCATCTTCTCCGGGTTAATATCTTTAATCTGTTCCAAACATTCATAGGCTTCATCGATTCTGTTCAGCTCATAGAGTGCAAAAGCCTTATACTCCCACAGTTTTTCATTTCTCCTATCAATTTTGAGGCAAAGATCAAATATGCTAAGAGCATCTTCAAACTGCTTGTTCTTAAAGTGCCTTTCCCCTTTGTTAATCAACTTCCCAATCTTTGAATTTTTAACAGGCATAATAACTATTTTATGCGGTTAAATAACATTAAATTCTTCTGAAGTTACATCTACACAAGCCGTATAATTTCCTCCGCCGTCTTCTCGCAGTTCATCTCCCAGTTCTTGATGAGCTCTTTCCCACCCCTCGCCACCATACTAGAAAAACCCCGCGCCTCATCTGCCCGCTCGCCGAATGCCATCACTGTACTGGCACTTGATTTGATCAGCTCGCCAGCGTCTCTCCCCGTCCTTCTGGCAATCAATGCCAGTTTATTGTTAACCAAAGTCCTATCATAATCAAGACTTAATAGCACCATAAGGTCGTAAACATCCTTGAACCTCTCCCTGCCCGTATGCTCATTTGTCGCAAGAAGCTTGTCAACGATCAGGTCTTCTATACTTGCATGTGGGATGACCACTGCCTTTACCGGTGCAGCTTCCATGACTAAGAATTCCACAGGCTTTGTGACCTTCTTTATAGCTGGAAGCCAGGAATGCTTGTAGTTTATCTGCACCCTAATTGATTTTGCCTGTACATCTTTACCTGCCACGCGCTCATATTCTCCGAACCTGGAGGGCATCCTGTGCCTGTAGTTAAGGGTTCCTGATACCGCGTCTCTGGATTCCAGTTCAAAAACGCCGTACTGAATACCATGCACCTCTATAGCAATCCCCTGATCTTTGAGCAGGGTGTTCAGGTTTTCGATCTTTTGCATCAAAGCATTGGGATTCTCTATGATCGTATTGAAGTCCAGATCATTGGATGCTCGCTGAAGCATTGGATCAATATAGCTCTGTACGCACGTTCCGCCCTTGAATACAAGGAACTCGCTGACAGGCTGCAGTCTATCCAGTATCTCCAGGTGCCAGAACAGGGTCTCTATAAGATACGCCGGAATGCCGTATTTCACTTGAAGCTTTCTGAACACGTCCTGAGTAAGCTGGTCCCGCCTCCAGACCTGTATCGTGGACAGAAGTCTTAGCTTTTCCTCGGGGCTGAAATTAATCCTCATCCCATCACCGTATTGATCGCATGTTTTATCTCTTTTGTATCTACCATTTCCTTCGCCGAGCTTGCCATCTTCTTTTCCTCCTCTGTTAGCTCAAAGATATCCCTGCCTGAGACTTCATTGAACTCTGACATGACAGCTAAAGCAAGAGGTAAGCAATTCTCTTCCATAGCAAGTTTCCTGAAATAGGCAAGGTCTATAACATTATCAAGCCTGTTTTGCAGCAGCGCCAGGTATGTGCCGTATAGCGTAAAAGGTGTCTTTCTGGCCAGGCATTCGATGATTCCCCGTTCAGTTGATGCAATCCATACTTCCACATTGAGATAATCAACCCTTTTAACATCTGGCGGGATGCTTTCGCATGCGTTAGCAATGATAGTTGTCTCTCCTGCCTCTCCTGTTTTCTCATATACCCTGATATTGGGAAGCTTGCCTAGCGCCTTGAGCCTGGGATAAAGCCTGCGGTACTGTTTCTTCAATATATTGATCATGTATACCGGCGGGTCATAATCGATTGGTGTGATGCTTTGCCGGGCGGCGGTGAAGGCTCCGAGGTAATAATTATCTCCGCATATCCTGTCCACCAGTTTGAGCACATCCTGAGGAGTGCCTGGATAATCCCTGCTTGATAAAAGCAGATCACGGATGCTGTCATAAAAAGGGAACTCTGGATCAAGCACCACTCTGCTGCGCCCATTCTCAGTTTCCTTAAGAACGCCTATGGCTATAAGTTCCTCGATCTGGGTATAGGTGCTTCTGATGCCTGAGTGTGTGATCCGGGCAAGCTCATTCCTTGTAATCGGGCTCCTGGATGCTGCAAGTAACTGAAGGAGCCTTACCTTGGTCCTTGTTCCAAAGATCAATTCGAGCATGAGTGAATCTACGACTTTATGCGTTATAAATATTACTATAAGTAGTAAACTATTGATTTATTTACTAATTTTAGTAAATATTTCTCCTCATATTTTTCTTCGTTTTCTTTGGTACAGTCTGTACCGTGTATGCAGCTTCTATAGCATGCTTACTAATCTTTTCGTAATAGCTCCCTATTTTCTTACTGAAATCCTTTTTGCTATCCCAGAATTGCGGTGTCCCCAATCGTTTTATGATTGCCGCAGATACATCGGGCGGGGATATATTCACTGAAAAAGATTCAATCTCCTTTCCTGACCAGAAATCATCGATTGATAAAGATGCTTCTTTTTGTTCTGTCGCCTCACAGGCTGTGGGTGCTGTTGGGGCTGTTTCAGGCAGAGTGGGGCTTTGCGTACCTGCTGTACGTTTTTTGCGAAGTGATATAGTGATCTCATCCTTTGTTCTTCCTCGAAGTTTAAAAAGCATGAAAGGGTCGCGATCAAATTCCTCTGCCAGAATATAATAAACAGCTGCTATGTGTTTACAGGGGTTCGCGCTATCAGGGCACGAACAGTCTGTCTTGATATCTTTTGAGGATTCGGGAAAGAGCGACATGCCTGCTGCATCAAAGGCTTCCTCTATGTTCTGCGGCATCTCGCCAGCAAGTAGTTTTGCTGCAAATATGGCTTTCTGGGACATTTCATCGATAATCCGGCTCCATGCCTCATCTATAAGCGGTTTTATCTCTATGCTCACTGAATACGGTTTTCGGACTGAGCCCTGAACTCTTGCTGCGACTTTGCCCGGTGCAAGCTTGAAATCAAGAACCTGCCCACCCCTGGCGTATCTTCTTCCCCGCTCAAGCCTGTTGCTCCAGCCAAATGACTCAAGGACTTTTACCCAGCGCTTTGACCACCATGTGTCTCCAATGCCCCCTTTCTTGCTCTTTGCTTTGATGCCTCCCTCAACTTTTATTGGTTTTGAAGGGGTGTAGCCGCCCCAGAAATCATCCCGCCAGCCCATTATTTTATTTACCCCGCATGTTGCATATTCTATTATTCATCAGCTACCGCCTCACGCCTCAGTGCGAATAAGTCTTTTAATTGCTCGGTCGTCATCTCTGTCAGCCAGCCTTCGCCAGTGCCTATAATGTTCTCAGCCAGGGCTTTCTTGTCCTCTATCATCTCATCTATCCTTTCCTCAAGCGTTCCGTCGCAGATAAACTTGTGCACCTGCACATTCTTTGTCTGCCCGATACGAAAAGCTCTGTCAGTTGCCTGATTCTCAACAGCAGGGTTCCACCAGCGGTCAAAGTGGAATACATGGCTTGCTCGTGTCAGGTTCAAGCCAACTCCTCCGGCTTTGAGCGAAAGGATGAATATTCTGGGACCGTTCTTTTCTGAAAACCTCATGACCATCTGGTCCCTCTGCTTCTGGGATACACCGCCATGCAGGAAAAGCACATCCTGACTAAAGACTTTCTGGAAATGCGCCTTGAGCATGCCGCCCATCTCTGCAAACTGAGTAAAGACAAGAGCAGAATCACCTTCTGCAAGCACCTCTTCAAGCATCTCTATGATGCGGTTCAATTTACCTGAGCGTCCCGGAAGCTCTGAACCGTCACCCAGGAATTGAGCAGGATGATTGCAGACCTGCTTCAGTCTTACCAGTGCTGATAACACCATGCCTTTTCTTTCAATTCCTTCTGAACTCTCTATCTTACGCAGCATATCTTTAACAACTGCCTCATAGAGCGTTGCCTGCTCTTTTGTAAGGTTGCAGTGGACTTTCATCTCGATTTTATCAGGCAGGTCTTTTATGATTGCTGGGTCGGTCTTTAAGCGGCGGAGTATAAATGGTGAAACAATGCTTCGAAGCTTAGTCCCGGCATCTTTATCATTATACCTCTCAATGGGCAGCGCAAATCTTTTTCTAAAGCCCTCTGCTGAACCGAGGTAGCTAGGATTCAGGAACTCCATGATAGACCAGAGTTCTGATAAACGGTTCTCAACGGGCGTGCCTGTGAGAGCCACGCGATAGTTAGATTTGAACTTTCGAACTGCCTGGGACTGCTTTGTGAACTGATTCTTGATGTTCTGCGCCTCATCAAGCACAACTCCATTCCATTTGACCTGAGAGAGCATCTCTTCGTCCCTGTGCGCCAGCGCATAGGTGCTTATCACAAGGTCGTATCTGGCAGCCTCGGTGAGGAATTCATTTTTCTTCTTTCGGTTTATGCCGTGATGCACAAGAACCGAAAGTGTGGGTGAAACCGCTTTGCTTCTCTCTGCCAGTTCCCGACAACAGAGGTGGGACATATCAGCAGGGTTGGCTTATCAATGCCTCCCTCTTTATCTTTCAGTAACAGAGCGAGCATCTGAATGGTCTTCCCAAGCCCCATATCATCAGCAAGACAGGCACCAAGCCCGTACTGGCGCAGGAACGCAAGCCATGAGAAACCTTTTACCTGATAAGGGCGAAGCTCTCCCACAAAATCACCGGGCTGCGGCAGCTCTTTTATCTCTGCTTTACCTGATAAACGCTCAAACAGATCTGATAACCATCCAGAAGCTGCAAACCCGCTTACGGGAAGAACTGTGTCTTCACTAAATCCCACGCTCAGACGGAGGGCATCTCCCAGCTTCATTTCCCCTGAGTTCCTGGATTTGAAGAATTTGATGGCTGCTGCAATATCCTCTTTTTTCACTTCCACCCACTGTCCACGTATGCGCACGAGCGGCTCTTTGAGGCTTACAAGATTCTCGAATTCTTCCTCACTTATTGGCTCGTCTCCAAGAGCAAGCTGCCAGTCGTACTGTATGATCGAATCAAAACCAAATATTCCCTTGGTGGTCCTGGTGCCGTGCTTTGGTTTCATATTTAATTTTACGCCAAGCTTCGAATTTAATGTACCTTTATTCCACCAGGGAGGAATGAGGACGCCAAACCCGCTTTCTGTAAGTAAGGGTACAGCCTCTTTCAAAAAAGTATATGCCTGCTGCGTTGTAAGCTGTGCAGCTTCGGGTCTTGCGGAATGCAGGCTATCTTCGATAGTGGGGTATAACCTGGAGGCTTTCCCAAGGTCGGAAAGAAGCTTCTCCTGCGGCTGGTCGAATTTGCGGTTTAAAAATTGAAGTGTATCCTTTGATTCTCTCCAGACGCTTTCGGCAGGCACAAGGAGGCTTGGATCATCTGATGCTTGGAGGAAGTACCGCAGATTCCAGACACCAGATTCAATATCATCAGGGGGTTCAAGGCGGAAGCACGTGCGAAATTCTGATTTTTCTATCTCGTGCAATGGAGCTTTCCAGGATGTTATTCCGTCAGATAGTTTTTTAAGATTTGATGCACCGACTCTGATCGGTTCTCCTGTCGCCAGAGATTCCAACCATGCCTCAGAGAGACCGGGCTTTTTCGAGCGTATCTCTGAGATAGGAATCCAGCTTCGGATACAGCCATTAATAGAGCTATTTAAAAAATCCGCTAATACATCCTGAGAGTTTGGAATCCTGTTCTGGTGGAGTGACCTGCAAACAGGAGGCATCGAGCATGCAAGCATTGACATGTGTATCCTGTCGTCCTCATCGTTCAGTTCATACTGCCATTGAGCGAACGCTTTGCCGTTCTCAGAAAAAATGATTCCAGGCACAAAATGCTGTTTTGAGAGAAGTTCCATTGCAAACTTTGAGACTTTACTCCAGAATCTCAAATCGGTTCCGATGGCTGCGCCGTCCGTTTGTGTCCATGCTCCTGAGAGTAAGCTGAGCAATAAAACCGCATCTTCCGGCTGGATGCAAAGACCATCCACTTTCCATGGCGATAAACATACAGTTTCTTCAGCACTCTCTTCATCCCTGAGCAGATCCGGTGATGCCTGGGGAGACATTGAAAATGATGGGAGCATAAGAACCACGTTATCCGGGCGAGCCTTTTTTCTGATAACGCTGCCGCTCTCTGGATCCAGGGATTCTATTACCCTCCTCAGGTCTTTTTCCGAAGCTTGAAAAGGGTGAGTCCGCTGTGTATCGGCCTTTGGGATTCTTCCCCTGCGTTTAGCCGTTGATGAGGAGGATTCGCCCCATATGAAGAAACCTCCCCGGTTTTCTAATGTTTCTATTGGTTTCCAGGTTCCGTGCAGAACGATCATATATCTGTGAAATTAATACCCTATCATTTTTCGTGACTTAAAGCTATCTTAAGCGAACTCATCGAATGTATTTTCCTCCTGGCTATTTGAGTTCAATCGCTCAACAATTTCCTGAATCGATGGGTCAAGTTTAAGACTTAAGCGTGAGGCTAATTCTTTTAGTTCTTCTGCTGCCATTTCCAAATAATACTCCTCCACTTGATTCTCCATCTTTAGGATTTGCTGATACTGATGTACAGCATCATCAATAAGACCACCTTTTTCTAGGAAGCGGGCAAATCTGATATGAATCATAAGAAAGTCTGGCATCTTATCAAGAAGTTTTTCATATTCCTTTCTACCTTCGTCCCATCTTCCCAAAAGACAAAGATAATCAGCCGCATCCATACTGGCGTCAGCCCATTGTTCCCTATCTTTATCCTGATAAAAGGATTGGCGTCTGCGCATGATTGCCAGCCCATCCTCTCCAAGTTCAGGGTGATTGTAACATATCTTTCCCCAATGATTTAGGAAATCGCCCAGCATTCCGCTGCGTTCTGCCAGAGGTTCCAGCTTTCTGAAGATATCCATAGCCCGGTTTACATCCTCCTTCTCAGCTTCAAACGCCAGAGCAGTGAGATTCTCAAGAACCAGTATCGGATCGAAGGGGTTTACCCGTTTAAGATGATCTGAGGTGACATAATAACCATCTCCAAGCACCTGTTTTAGTGGTATAACTTCTACTAATGGAAGGCAGCATTTTTTAAATTTTTTGCCGCTCCCACATGGACAGGGTTCATTACGACCTATTTTCCTTTGAGAAGGCAATGCTTTTGGGCTGTCAGGAGTTCTTCTTCTCTCCTTTCTTCCTCCCACCGTGCCTGACGTTTGGCAACCTGCTGAGGCTCATAAAACTCAAGCAGATCACTGTTGTACTGATCAAGGGTTTCTTCGTCAGGCTCTTCCCTATCCTGCTGAAGGTCTTCCCTGCTAACAATATCCTCCTCAATAAGGTCAAGGTCGAATGCCTTTTCAAGGATAGGGATAGATGAAGAATCATTTAAATCTAAAAGATAGCTTGCAGTGAACCCCAAGAATTCCGGATCCTCACCTTCAGAAAATAACCCATGCAGGAGAGACAGAACACGTTCTCGTTCCTGAGGATGCTGTATAGCAATAGCTACCAGACCATTCGCTGCAACAGTGCGTGACCACCACAATCTGTTGTCTCCTCTATTTTTAAGGATAAACTCTATTAGTGTCAACGGCGGTGCAGAATTCCCCAAT